>CALHRQ010000230.1 GCA_938038175.1 uncultured Granulosicoccaceae bacterium
GAAAATATTTTGGTACAGATGGTATTCGCGGCCGTGTAGGTCAGTTCCCTATGACAGCGGAAACAGTGCTGAAGCTCGGTTGGGCTGCCGGAAAAGTGCTTGCATCCAAGGGCAATCGCGAAGTGTTGATTGGTAAGGATACCCGAGTCTCTGGCTATCTTTTTGAATCTGCACTTGAGGCGGGCCTGGCCTCTGCTGGTATCAATAGCGGCATGCTTGGTCCGATGCCAACACCTGCAATTGCTTATCTGACCAGCACTTTCCGAGCTGCGGCAGGTATCGTTATCAGTGCCTCGCACAACCCCTACTACGATAATGGTCTCAAGTTTTTCTCTGCGGAAGGATCAAAACTGCCGGGTGAGATCGAACTTGAAATCGAAGCCATGATGGAAAATGACATGACCACAGTGGATTCTGCCGACCTGGGTCGTGCCGTGCGGGTTAACGATGCGGCTGGTCGATACATCGAATTCTGTAAAAGCACTTTCCCTTCAGGTCTTAAGCTGGCAGGTATGAAAATCGTTGTCGATGCAGCCAACGGTGCGGGTTATGACATCGCCCGCCGTGTTTTTGAAGAGCTTGGCGCTGATGTTATCTCTGTTGGTGCTGAGCCAAACGGTCTTAACATCAATAAAGACTGTGGTGCCACGGCGCCCGACAATCTGCGAGCACATGTGTTGCTTGAGCGTGCAGATCTTGGCATCGCACTTGACGGTGATGGCGATCGCATCATCATGGTTGATCATCGCGGTGAGATCGTTGATGGTGATGAAATTCTGTTTGTTCTCGCCTCTTTCAGACATCAAAATGGCAAGATGGACGGCGGTGTTGCCGGTACCCTCATGACCAATCTTGGTCTGGAGCATGCTCTGGCTGAGATGAACATACCTTTTGCTCGTGCTGGTGTGGGGGATCGTTATGTCATGGAGCTGCTCAAGGAAAAGAATTGGGAGCTTGGGGGTGAAAACTCTGGTCATATTATCTGTCTTGATCGTGTAACCACAGGCGATGCGATCGTTGCGGCGCTTGAAGTATTGTCAGTCATACGTACCACTGGCGAGTCCTTGTCAAAGCTTCGCAGCCATATGAAGCTCTATCCTCAGGTGCTGAAAAACGTACCATTGACTAAAAAGGTCGATTTCAGCGATAACACTGCCATCAACGATGCGGTTAAAAAAGCTGAAGAGACGCTGGGTGATTCCGGGCGTATTCTACTGAGGCCTTCGGGTACAGAACCGCTGGTTCGCGTTATGGTGGAAGGGCAGGTCGCTAATGATGTCGAACGTATCTGCGACGAAGTGGCGAAAGCCGTAGGGTCTGAACTCGGCTGATTTTGGGTTTTGTCAGAACGCACTGATCAGCCAGCTAAAACGATGCTTTTACAGAGCCTGCATGGCGCGAAAGTTCGCGCCATTGCCTGAACCCGCACTGGTTGGTCACAATGAGTGGCGCTAGATTGCGTCTTATAAGCTGCACCCTAACCTTGCAAGCTTGCTGCATGTGGTTAGAAACATGCCTTGCCATATAGACGCCAACACCCTTTTTCAGGTATTCTTGTCGGCTTTCGAACGTTAGGTTGTTAGCGTGAGCGTACGTAGACCACTGGTAGCAGGGAATTGGAAACTTAACGGCTCGCGCGAGTCGGTCAAAGCCCTTGCCAGCGCGCTCAGTGCCGGTGCCCAGGGACTCAGCTGCGATCTGTTGGTGTGCCCGGTATCAGTGCACATTGCAGATGTACAGTCACTACTGGAAAATACCGTTGTTCAGGTCGGTGCGCAGAATTGCAGCGACGAAGACGCCGGGGCCTACACGGGCGAAGTGTCAGCTGTCATGCTCAAGGAATTTGGTTGCAGTCATATTATTACAGGGCACTCGGAAAGGCGTGCTTTGTATGGTGAAACATCCAGCATCGTCGCCAAAAAAACAGCTGCCGCTTTACGCTCCGGGCTTACCCCAATCGTTTGCATTGGAGAAACGCTGGAGCAGCGACAAGCAGGGCAACTCCAATCCGTTATTGATGAGCAGCTGGATGCGGTTATCAACGAGATCGGTATAGAGGCTGTTGGCGATGCGGTTATTGCCTATGAGCCGGTTTGGGCAATTGGAACAGGTCAGTCAGCAAGTGCTGAGCAGGCTCAGGAAGTGCATGCAATGATTCGTTCAAAGTTGCAGGCGCTTGATGCGGCAGTGGCTGAAAAAACGCCTATTCTGTATGGGGGCAGTGTAAAGCCCGACAATGCGGCTGAGCTTTTCTCTCAGGCTGATATTGACGGTGGATTGATTGGCGGTGCCGCGCTCGATGCTGCGTCTTTTCTGGCAATTGGTAAAGCCGCGAGTTGAGCTCTATATATTCACGTACAATCGCGCCTAGCAGCATTTACGTAACAGTATCGAATTAAGAGAAGAATACATGCAGTCCATAGCATTAGTAATACATGTCGCACTCGCCGTGGGTGTTATTGGCCTTGTGCTGATACAGCACGGAAAAGGTGCTGATGCAGGTGCTGCCTTTGGCAGTGGTGCATCATCAACCGTATTTGGTGCGCGTGGCTCAGCCTCCTTTCTCACCCGCATGACAACGGCTTTGGCGGGGTTATTTTTCCTCACCAGCCTGACCTTGTTTTATCTTGCGGCTAATCGCGAAGGGGGTATTAGCAGTAGCGTAACTGACTTGCCGGGCATCCAGGGTTCGGTTACAGGCGGCGAGGCAGAGACAGAATCTGATCTGCCAGCAGGCGTTACCTCAGAAACAGCACCTGCAAGCAGCGAGTCTGACTTGCCAGAAGCACCCGTTGCACCTGCAGACTAACCTTTGTTTATTCTAAGCAACATACGCGCTGGCCTTCATGTCAGCGCTAATCACGATCTTGCCGACGTGGTGGAATTGGTAGACACGCTATCTTGAGGGGGTAGTAGCGAAAGCTGTCCCGGTTCGAGTCCGGGCGTCGGCACCAACTTATTTTTAGTCTATAACCTATGCTACGCCCGTAGCGTTGGTTCTATCCTTGCTGGCAGTTTCAGGATCAGTGATCCGTAAGCAAAAAACTGCCGTTGGAACACCCAAACAAGCTTTAATCTGTAATAATTGGGAGTTGGGTGCGTGCGTCGCTGTGGCGTTATTTACACCTTCAGATTTCATCTGCCCAACAGCGCGCTGTTACAGATCGCGTTGGATTTTGGCAGCTTAAGATCGCCGAACAGGCTGGAGTACCAAAGTGCTAACAAATTATTTTCCGGTATTACTCTTTATTGTTATTGGTGTGGTCGTTGGTGTGGTGTTGCTCAACGCAGGGCGTTTTATAGGCCCATCTAACCCTAATAGTGAAAAGAACTCGCCCTACGAATGTGGCTTTGAAGCGTTTGAAGACGCCCGTATGAAGTTTGATGTGCGCTATTACCTGGTAGCAATCCTGTTCATTATCTTTGATCTTGAAATTGCTTTCCTGGTGCCCTGGGCTGTCGTGCTCGACAGTATTTCTGGCGCTGCCTTTGCGGCCATGGCCTTATTTCTCTTTATTTTGGTCATTGGCTTTATTTACGAGTGGAAAAAAGGGGCACTTGAGTGG
>CALHRQ010000231.1 GCA_938038175.1 uncultured Granulosicoccaceae bacterium
AAGGTTTTTAATTCGTTTGTTTGTTCTGGCCAACCCAGTGTGGAGAAGGGCCAAAGGGCAGAGGAGAACCAAGTGTCGAGCACATCTTCGTCCTGGTATAAAACGACATCGTCTGCCAGCTGGTACTTGACGCGCACAGCAGCTTCATTTTCGGCAACGTAGTGAGTGCCGGCTTCGTCATACCAGGCAGGAATTCGATGCCCCCACCAAATTTGACGGCTGATACACCAATCCTGAATATTCTCCAGCCATTTAAAGTAGGTGTTGGCGTGGTGTTCTGGTACAAAACGTATTTTGCCGGATCGAACCGCTGCGATAGAGGGATCTGTTATCGCTTGCTTACCACCTGGACGGCCATCATCCTGCGTATCTCGTGTTAAGTCGACATACCATTGATCTGTGAGATACGGCTCAACAACCGTACCTGAACGATCACCTCTTGGAACCATTAGCTTGTGCGCTTCGGTTTTGACCAACAGCCCAAGTGCATCAAGATCCTTGACCACCTGTTTACGTGCATCATAGCGATCCATGCCCTGGTAGGCTTCAGGAACAGCATCATTCAACGCGGCATCGTCGGTCAGAATATTGATCACTTCAAGATTGTGCCGTTGGCCAATCGCGTAATCGTTAAAGTCGTGTGCTGGGGTAATTTTTACGCAGCCAGATCCAAATTCAGGGTCGACATAATCATCAGCCACTATCGGGATGGTGCGGCCAACCAATGGCAGGGTGACGGTTTTACCTACCCAGTCTTTAAAGCGCTCATCATCAGGGTGCACCGCAATAGCCGTATCGCCAAGCATGGTTTCAGGGCGAGTTGTAGCCACTGTGACGTTGCCGCTGCCATCACTCAAGGGGTAGCTGAAATGCCAGAGAGAACCATTTTCTTCTTCTGAAATAACTTCAAGGTCAGACAATGATGTGTGCATGACCGGGTCCCAGTTGACCAGGCGCTTACCGCGATAAATGATGCCATCATCGAATAACCTGATAAACACTTCCTGCACAGCATCGGACATACCTTCGTCCATAGTGAAGCGTTCGCGTGACCAGTCTGGCGATGCGCCGAGGCGACGCAGTTGTTTTGTGATCGTACCGCCCGAAGTTTCTTTCCATTTCCAGACACGTTCGGTGAACGCATCGCGGCCTAAATCGTGACGTGATTTCCCTTCGCGTCCGAGTTGTCTTTCGACCACCATTTGTGTGGCTATACCGGCGTGATCTGTGCCAGGTTGCCACAGTGTGTTGAAGCCGCGCATTCTGTGATAGCGAATGAGCGCATCCATGATCGTATCCTGAAAGGCATGGCCCATATGCAGTGTGCCCGTGACATTGGGCGGTGGGATCATGATACAGAACGGATCGCCCTTACCGGACGGAGAGAAGTAGCCGTTATCTTCCCAGGTTTGGTACCAGCGTTGTTCTATAGAACTGGGGTCGTAAGAAGTGTCCATTAAGCCGTAGTGTCGTCAGGTTTGTTGTTTTATTTGCATGAGAAGGCGTCTGATATCTTTGCGTAGTTCAGTTATGTGCCGATCCACGACCTCGTCAATCATAATCTCTATTGCTTCGTCATCGGGTGCCGATTCAGCACAAATATGTGATGAATCATCAATGATGGGGTCTGTTTGGCTTATAAGATCGCTTTGCGTATCTATCGTTGGATGGTTTTGTCTGCCAAAGCTGTCTAGTGCATCCGTCTTTGGATTGAAATAGCCTTCTATAGTACCTACTGCACTCATCTTTGCATCGACTTTACCGTCAAAGTCGCTTTCCACATCAATCTCTGGGTTGATTTGGCCCGTGAAACGGCTCTGTCCGTCAGAATTCGTATTGACGCGACTTTCGGCTTTATCTTCATTATCATTACCTTGCACGATGTGATCGTGCAGGACGAACCTAACGGGTTCCTCTTCCTGCAATACCCGTAACTCCCGCATCACTTCGCGGCTTAATCGGCTTGACTGGATGATCGATTCATTTCCTGATTCCACGACAGAGTTAAGAACTGGTACGGTTTCATCTTCGAAATGGCTCATTTTTGCAACCCCTCACTCGACGCAGGCCCGTTAATTCGAACCTGTAATCTTAAGAGTATAGAACTACATTTAAATCCTACATATTGTGATGTTGCAGTGGGTAACCTCTCTGCTGATAAAAGCGGTAGCGCTCGCGTGCTTGTTCGCGGTCACTGGTGGATTGGTTTATAACCTCAAGTGTGCGTTCAAAACGGCTGAAAAAGGGTGGCACCTTGCTTGCCAGATTGATCAAAACACGCCGATCATGGCCTGGTTCACCAGCCGAGAGCTGTATCGGATCTGCGTTATCGGCATTATCTATTGCATTGTCCGATAGCTGCGAATGCGGTACAAAACTGTCTTCGCGGAAGTGCCAAAGGGCCTTGTCCAGCTCATCAAGCAGGGTGCTTTTATCCGCGTGAATAAACACCTTTTGATTATGACGAAATGCTTTTTCGGCCAGTTTGCAAACGAGCATGATGCGATGGTTGTCATCATTGCCCTGCAATACGTAAAAGTCGACGCGAGTCATAGTGATGAGTGACCTTAGCGACTTAACTGGCTGATGTACTGCACCAACAGCGGGACTGGGCGCCCGCTTGAACCTTTAGCAGCACCTTTATTCCATGCGACACCGGCAATATCAAGGTGAGCCCACTTATAGTTCTGCGCAAATCGCGAGAGGAAGCAGCCCGCCGTGATCGCACCACCGCCTCCGAGGCCTATATTGGCGATATCGGCAAAGTTAGAATCCAGTTGTGTCTGGTACTCATCATCCAGCGGTAGTTGCCAGGTTCTATCTCCACTTTCGTTGCCAGCTTTAATCAAAGCATCTGCCAATGATTGATCATTAGTCATTACACCGCTTCGCACATTGCCAAGTGCAACAACACAAGCTCCCGTGAGTGTTGCGATATCGATAACGGCAGCCGGTTTGAAGCGTTCTACATAGGTTAATGCATCGCATAACACTAAACGGCCTTCGGCATCGGTATTTAAAATTTCCACGCTTTGCCCAGACATGGTGGTGACAACATCGCCAGGTCGGCTGGCATCACCATCAGGCATGTTTTCAGCGGCGGCAACCACGCCAATTACGTTACATTTTAATTTCATTTCGCAAATGGCTCGCATTGCACCAAATACCGAAGCAGCGCCGCACATATCGTATTTCATTTCATCCATTCCTGCTGATGGCTTGATCGAAATACCACCAGTGTCAAAGGTGACACCTTTGCCAACGATCACAATGGGATTTTTTTTGCTGGTCGCACCTTTGTATTCCATACAGATCATTTTTCCGGGTTGACGGCTACCGCGAGACACGGATAGAAAAGCCTGCATGTTGAGCTTATCCATTTGCGCTTCACTCAACACTTTTGTGCTTAGTGAGCGATGCTTCTTTGCAAGTGCCCCCGCCTGTTCAGCAAGATAGGATGGTGTACAGATATTGGGTGCAAGATTTCCCAGATCTTTTGCCAGGCTCATGCCGTTGGCGATAGATATGCCACGATTAACACCCTTTTCAGCTGCTTTCTGATGCTTTTTGTCAACGACGAAAATGCATTTTGTTAATACTGAAGTAGGTAGGGGCTTTTGTCTTTCGTGCTTGTCGAAAACATATGCCGCATTCACTAAAGCCTGGGCCATTACCTGTGCTTGCCATTCTACCGAGTGCTCGGATGAGACATCGCTGCTAATCGTGTGTAACAGGGCTGTGTTAAAAGCGCCATTATGTAAGTCTTTGGCGAGTTTTTCGCACAGCTTCCGGTAATCGGCATCGCTCATTTGGTTTGACTTGGCCGTTGGCTTGCCTGCACCAACCAGTAGCACACGCTGAGTATCGATACCATTGAGCTCGTGCAGCAGGCAAGTGTCGCCAGGCTTGGTTGTAGCATCACCACGTTTAATGGCTCTACTGATCGCCTTTCCAGATTGCTCGTTCATTTGAGCGGTCGTAGCCGGTTGTTTTGTCCCCTCGTAAATGGGTAAAACGAGGCAGGCAGCAGCTTGCTTTGAAGAATGAGTCGAGCTGACTTTAATTTCCATGGGAATCCGCGAATGTGTTGGGTTGGAATATTTTAATGGCTTAAGGCTCTGACGTCACGCAGCGTAAATGCCTGCAAAGTGCTAGATTCACTCATATGGAAATTGTCTTCAGTTGATCGTGCGAATTCTCGATCGTTATCTAATGAAAGAAATGCTGGTTACCTGGGCGGCGGTAACCATCGTATTGTTGGTTATCATGATCGGCAATGTGCTGGCGCGTGGCTTAAGCAAGGTAACAGACGGCGCCATACCCGCCGAAGTGCTATTGACTCTCGTTGCGGTCCAATCCATCAGTTTGCTGGTGACACTGATTCCTTTGGGTTTGTATTTGGGTATCCTGCTCGCGCACGGTCGTTTCTACAGAGACAATGAAATGACCGTCATGCAGGCGACCGGTTCAAGTTGGTTCGATTTGATACGCCCGACTGCCGCTGTAGGCATGATTGGCGTTGTTCTGATAGCCATCCTGACGGTGTTTGCATCACCCTGGGCTGCGCGATTTGAGCAAAATGTAAAGCGTGATTTACAGGAACAATCTGCCATTAGTTTGCTAACACCGGGTAAATTCATTGAATCCAGCGATGGTTCAACGGTGCTGTTTGTTCGCGACAGTTCTGCCGACAAAACCCAGTTTACTGATGTGTTTATGTACCGCAAAAGAGAGAAACTGCCACCGATAATCGATACGGCGCGTATCGCTTCTTATCAGCGGGATCAGCTAACAGGAGATGAATATCTTATATTTAGCGATGGACAAACTACTATCGGAAGCCCTGGCCAGGCCGATTACGCCATAACAGAATTTAAAAGACAAGGTGTGCTAAGGCCTAAAAAAGAACTTGGCGAACCGCGTTTGCAGCGTCGCAGTAAAACATTGCGTCAACTCTGGCAAAGCAGCGACCTGGTGGATAAGGCTGAAGTGCAATGGCGTATTTCAATACCTCTTGCTGCCTTGCTGCTTGCTGTTTTGGCAGTACCGCTGAGTTATACATCTCCACGAGAAGGGCGCTTCGGTAAAATAGCGATCGCGATACTCATCTATATCCCTTATGCCAATCTATTGGTTTTGGCGCGTAAGTGGATTGCCAACGGTGCAATACCTGTCTGGGTAGGACTATGGCCAGTGCACCTCATCATGATCGCGCTAATAGCTTACTTATTGATAAAACGTGTTGGTTGGGCATGGCTTGGGCAGCGAGGAAGCCTTGCAACATGATATTCAGCATCATTGATCGGTATATTGGCCGCGCTATTCTCACAACCAGCATGTTGGTATTGCTTACATTGGTTGCGCTGGCAGGCATATTCGGATTTATCAGTGAACTTGATGATGTTGGGAAAGGCAATTACAGCGTGTTGAAAGCGCTTCAGTACATATTGCTCACGACACCTAGCAAGGCCTATTTGTTGTTTGCACCTGCCGTTCTTTTAGGCAGTTTACTCGGGCTTGGTGCGCTTGCATCCAATAGCGAACTCACTGTCATGCGTGCGGCCGGAATATCCAATGGGCGAATAATACGGGCCGTATTAATCACAGGTTTTGCTTTAATGCTCTTGATCGCTGCACTTGGCGAGACGGTGATGCCTAAATCGGAGCAGGTTGCAGAAGAGTTAAGGTTAACGGCGTTGGATAAACGCCTGTCTGTGAAAGGTCGAAATGGTTTATGGATTAAATCAGGTAATAGATATGTCAATATTTCAACGGTAATGCCGGACTTTACTTTACTTGATGTGCATATACATGAGTTCGATGGTGTTGAAATTAGACGATCAATCCGTGCAGCACGTGCTTTTGAAGAAAATTCAGGTGATAAAACACAAGATTGGACGCTTGAAGAGTTGGAAATAACCCGATTTACATCCGATGGTGTTTCACTTGAGGTGTTGCAAACGCAAAAATGGAGTGAAATTGCACTTGCAACGACACAGACAAACACCAACACAAGCACGACTGTAATTGCAAACAGGCATGCCATTCCAAGTTTAGTGAGTGTTGAAGTACTAAAAAGTCTGAAAGGCTCATCTGAAAGCCTCTCAGCGTTTAATTTATATGATCAAATTCAATATTTAAAAGCGAATCAGCTCAATAGTCGAAACGTAGAGTTGGCATTTTGGACAAAAATCACAAGTCCATTTGCAACCATAGTCATGTTGATGCTGTCTTTGCCGTTTGTTTTTGGGTCTCAGCGTAGTGGCGGTGCAGGGCAAAAAATATTTGTTGGAATCATGTTGGGCATTGTTTATGTTCTCGTGAACAAATTGCTAACTCAATTGGCGTTGGCTAATGGTCTTTCACCTTTTATAAGTGCAGCACTACCCTTATTTTGTTTTCTTGTTGTGGCTATCTTTGCTATCCAGCGTAGCGGATGAATTAAAACTGTTTTTTATAGCTGTACAACGGTAAAAGCGCCTTTAAAACCGCCTAAATTAAAATTAA
>CALHRQ010000232.1 GCA_938038175.1 uncultured Granulosicoccaceae bacterium
TTTTTGCCCCCCCCAAAGTGTTTGAGGTACGCCAGGGCACATCGTAAAAGCGCGCCATTTGGCCAATCATGAAATTCATCAAACTGATTTCAGGTGTACCCGCCATGGGTGCACCAGATGCCATGGATACAGTCGATAAATAATGCCCATAAATTGCAGGGCAGCCCTTTCGTACCAGCTGTGTATAGGCCAAAGCAGACAGGGCTTCAGCATTTAGCTGTGCGACGGCCGAAGCTGTGGAGGCTGGTGTATTGGCTCCACCTAAAACAAATGGTGAACACAAAACAGGTTGATTGCGCTTGTTAAATGCACGCATGGCAGAGAGCATGGTTTCATCCCAGACCAATGGCGAATTACCATTACAGTTACCTGTAACCACAGCATGAGTTTCAAGAAATTCCTCACCGAACAATATGGCACACATGTCGAGAACATCTTCGGCATTTTTGCCTGACGTTGTCATCCCCATAAAGGTTTTATCTGAGTGTTTCATCGAGGAATAGGTAATACGCAGGTGACGATGCGATACAACATGATCCATAGGTTCAACAATATGGTGTGCACTGGAGTGCAAAGCTGGAAGCACTTGAGATAGCTTATGAAAATCAGCAAGATCGGCGAGTGTGGGTCCACGGCGCACATCATCCAGCCCACGCATATAGGGCGCACCTGTCATAGGTATAAACATTGAGTGATCAATACCAAAAGGCAGATTGTTTTCCGGATTTCGTGCATGAAATGTAAATTCGGACGGGATGCTTTTTATCAACTCCCTTACCATGCCCCGATCAATATGAACACGATCACCATCTTGTATATCCGCACCGGCGGCCCGCCAGTCGGCGATGGCCTGCTCATCTCGAAAGACAACACCAACCTCTTCGAGTATGTCCATAGAGGCATTGTCAATTTTCTCAACCTGCTCTTCCGACATGGGTTCTGTCAAAGGTATTTTTCGCTTAAGCGCTGGCAACATCGTGCTATTGCGAATTGAGCGCTTTGCACGCAGTGATGCGCGTCCGCCACGACGCTTACGACCAGGCATCAATTTTGGCTGATCACTCATTGCGCTTTACCCATCGCCCTGTACCACATCACCATCTGCGGGATCGGCTAAATCAATCCAGATGGTTTTAATTTCGGTGTATTGGTCATGTGCGTGTAACCCGTTATCACGGCCACCAAAGCCGGATTGCTTGTAACCACCAAACGGCGTGGAAATATCACCTTCTCCATAGCAATTGATAGTGACAGTGCCAGCGCGAATGGCACGTGCAGCACGCAAAGCTTGTTTGCCATTAGCGCTAAATACGCTAGCCGCCAATCCATACTCGGTGTTGTTTGCAACTGCGATAGCGTGTTCTGCTGAGGATACGGTGATGATTGACAGAACAGGGCCGAATATTTCATCGTCGGCCAGGGCGCTGCCCATAACAACATCATCATATACAGTTGGTGTGACGAATGCGCCATCAACCTCACCACCGATCAATAGAGTTGCATCAGAGGCTTTTTTTAAATACTCAACGATTTTTTGACAATGCGCCTCGTCAATCAAAGCCCCTAGATGGTTGGCCGGATCCAGCGGGTCACCGATTTTCCAATCTCGTATACGTGCCATGATGCGTTCAAGCAGTTGCTGTTTGACCTTCTCATGCACAATCAGTCTTGAACTAGCAGAGCAGTTCTCTCCCATATTCCAAAAGGCTGCATTAACAATATGCTCAGCCACCAGATCGAGATCTTCCGCATCGTCTAAAACCACAGCCGGGTTTTTACCACCGCATTCGAGTACCACCTTCTTTAAGTTACTATCAGCTGCATAACGCAGAAAGTGCCGCCCCGTTTCAGTTGAGCCAGTGAAGCTCACCATATCCACACCCATGTGCATTCCAAGGTGCTTGCCAACAGATTCACCGTCGCCTGGCAATACTTGTAATACGCCTCGCGGCAATCCCGCTTCGGCTGCTAGCTCTGCAATCCATAATGCCGTTAATGATGTTTGTTCCGCTGGTTTGACAACTAAGGAATTACCTGCAGCCAAGGCTGGCGCCAGCTTCCACGCTAACATCAGTAGCGGGAAATTCCACGGCAACACCGCTGCCACTACACCAATAGGCTCGCGCACAATCATGGCAATGGCATCATCACCAGCGGGTGCGGTTTGATCATAGATTTTATCTATCGCCTCTGCGTGCCACTTTATAGTGTTGATGGTTTCAGGTATATCAATAAGCTCACAATCGCGTATTGGCTTACCACTGTCTAGAGACTCCATTACGGCCAGCTCTCGGCGATTGCGTGTTATCAATTTACATAACTTAATCAGTACATCTTTTCTATCTGCAGGATGGCGCTTTGACCACAGCCCTTGTTCAAACGCTTCGCGGGCTTTCGCAACAGCAAAATCAACATCACTTGCGTTGCAGGCCGCTATGTCACAAATCGCTTCTCTTGTTGCCGGGTTACTGGTGGTGAGGACATCGCCCGAGCCTCTTTGATACTTGCCATCGATAAAAGCTGTGCACGGAAACTGGAGATCTTTGGCAATGGCCACATATTCATCGCGAGTTAATAGTTCGCTCATGCGGCACTCTCCTGTTCAATGCGATTAATAACGGTGTTCATGGTGTGAATGACTTCGGCGAGCTGGCGTTTATCGTCTTTATTGAGTGGCTGAAGTGGCTTACGTGGTGGACCTGCATCGATGCCTCGCAAAGTAAGACCATGCTTGATGCATTGAACAAATTTACCGCCCTGCTCCAGCACGCGCATTAACGGTAACATGGCGGACATGATGCGCCGACCCGTTGTAAAATCACCTTCAACAGCGCAGGCTCTGTATAAAGCAATATGTGCTTCTGGTGCGAAGTTGGAACCTGCACACACCCATGAACGAGCACCCCAGGCAAAAAATTCCAGCGCCTGATCGTCCATACCGCAAGAGAGTTGGATATGCGGGTAATCGCGCGCAAGCATATGCAAGCGGTTGGGATCACCTGAGCTTTCTTTTATTGCACAGAAATTGGGACTACGACCAAGCCGGTCGAGTGTTTCTTCATCCATGTTGACGCACATACGTCCGGGATAGTTGTATAACATGACCGGCAAATTGGCAGCGCGATCAATAGCCAGTGCATGTAAGGCTATTTCACGCGAGGTTGGATAGGCATAAGGCGGTGTTGCTACCAATAGAGCATCGGCACCTACCGCTTTCGCTTGCTCAGCATAAAACACACTGTCTTCTGTTCTAATTGCACCGGTACCAATGATCAATGGCACGCGATCTTTTATGATATTTTTGGCAAGAGTCATCATCTCTACACGCTCTTCGCTGGTCTGCGCATAGTATTCGCCCGTTGTACCTGCCACAATCAGGCCATTGACGCCGGCATCGATAAGCATATTAATCGTGGCTTCGAACTTTTCTTTATCAATATCGAAGCTGGCAGTATGGGGCGTGACCAGTGGGGTATAAATACCTTCAAACTTCATTAGCTCACTTCCACGTCAGTTAACGGTTTTTTATTTATAATCCCAAAGCTGTTCACATCATGCGGTAGCGGATCCGGGCTGACGTATTTTTCCATTTCTCGTCGAGATAACTCCCAGTGCTTTAGTGTTAATTCAACCACCCTTGCGGCTTGCCTGTTTTCAATTGCATCGATCATCTGATTGTGTTGTTCACAGGCCTCCAATACGCGTTTGCGAGAGGCGTTTCGTTCGGTTGCGTAAAAGCGGTGGCTCATTCTTGTGTGATCAATCAACAAGCGACCAAGGCTTGGAGCGAGATAGGGTGAGTTGGCCATCTCTCCGGTTAGTTCATGGAAGCGATGGTTATGCATCACCATGTCGGCTACCGCATTGACATTAACGGCCTTTTCAAACTTGCTTTGTGTTTTCTTTAGTGCCGTGATCTGCTGCTGGCTCGCCTGCTCTGTGGCAAGCCTGGCTACGGCGGCATAAACCATGGGTGCAGTTTGAAAAAAGTTGCGCATGGTATTCATGTCCATCGAGGAAGCCGTTGCGCCTCTGTTACTTTCGATTGCAAGGTAACCCGCACCCGCTAGACGCTGCAATAACTCTCTCAAAGGCGTTCTGGACAGCCCGTACTGCTCTGCAAGGCGAGTTTCGTCCAATGGCGCACCGGGTAAAATGTCTAGTGTCAGTACCCTGTGCTTTATGGCATTAAGCACCTGCTCTTTTTTGTTACCAGTTGGCATCAGGAAAAGCCTTTTCGACTGTTCCTTCACTGTAGCGCACGCACAGCTTTATGTAAATACAATTTGTATACAATAAGTTACTCGTTGAATTAGTTGTTTTTTTTATTTTCGGTCAACGCCGCTTTTAAAGATAAAGCCAGAGATGATTCTGGCCTGGATTGTCGGTTGTTTTGTTGACCTTGGTTTTTAGCATTGTGAGTGTTCTGCCGTTGGCCTTTGCTCTCAGACTTTTTATTGCCTGAGTGCCTGGATTGGGCATTTTTATGGGTGCCACGTTGCTGCCCTGCTTTCCGGGCCTGTTCAGCATGGTTACTATTTCCACCGTTTCCAGAGTGCCGACTACTCTGTTCAACTTGCCTTCGTTCAATGGCTCTGGTTGTCCGAGGCCTGTCAGCAGCCGTATCGCCAGCGTTGTCCGACATCCGCATCGACAGTGCAATACGATTGCGTGCTACATCAACACTCATCACTTTCACTTTTACAATATCGCCCGCCTTGACTACCGTACGAGGGTCTTTTACAAATGAATCTGCTAATGCAGAAATGTGCACCAGGCCATCCTGATGCACACCAATGTCCACAAAAGCACCAAAGGCGGTAACGTTGGTTACCTGCCCTTCCAGTACTTGATTGTCTTCAAGGTCTTTTATAGTTTCTATACCGTCCGCAAATTTAACCGCTTTAAATTCTGGTCTCGGATCGCGCCCAGGTTTATCCAGTTCAAGCAATATATCTTTAACTGTCGGTTCACCAAATTTCTCATCGGTAAATTGATTAGGGTCTACCGAAGCGAGGTAGGTACTGTTACCTATCAATTCATTAAGATCACACTTTGCATGGTTGATGATACGTTTTACAACCGGATAACTTTCTGGGTGTACACCTGATGCGTCCAACGGATTTGACCCATTATTGATCCGCAAAAATCCAGCGCACTGTTCAAAAGCCTTCGGACCCAACCGCGGAACTTTTTTAAGCTGCATACGGCTCTCAAATGATCCATGCTCTTCACGGTAGCTCACGATATTTTCAGCCAAGGTGTTTGATAAGCCTGCCACGCGCGACAGCAACGCTGTTGATGCAGTATCAAGATTAACGCCCACTGAGTTCACACAGTCTTCTACTGTCGCTTCCAGACTTCGAGCTAAAGCTGGTTGCGATACATCATGTTGGTATTGGCCAACACCAATAGCCCTGGGTTCAATTTTTACAAGCTCTGCCAAAGGGTCCTGTAAGCGTCGTGCGATGGATATAGCACCTCGAATGGTGACATCCAAATCAGGGAACTCTTGTTCAGCTAGTTTCGACGCTGAATAAACCGACGCTCCCGCCTCAGACACCAGCACTTTGCTAATACCTTTGACAGAGGCCGCTTTGATCACAGCCTCTGCCAGTTTTTCTGTTTCTCGACTTGCAGTGCCATTGCCGATCGCTATTAATTCAACCATGTGTTTCTCACACAGTGCTATAAGTTTTCCAAGCGCATCACTCCATTGCTTCTGCGGTTGGTGTGGGTAGATCGTGTCGTACTGCACCACTTTGCCATTAGCATCTATGACACACACCTTGACACCCGAACGGTATCCCGGGTCGAGACCAAGAGTTGGCCTGGCACCGGCAGGGGCAGATAATAGAAGGTCTTGCAGGTTGGCCGCGAAAACACTGATAGCCTCTGCATCAGCCTGCAACTTCAGTGCAGTGAAAAGCTCCGCTTCCAGGTGCAAAGAGAGTTTGACTTTCCACACCCAGGCAACAACTTGCTCGCGCCAGGTATCAGCAGGCTTGCCTTTATTGGAAAAGCCAAGATGACTCGCCACTAAACCAATACAAGCAGCATCGCCAAAGCCATCAGCTTCTTTTAATAACAGGCGAAGTGACAAGACACCTTCAGAACGACCACGGAACATTGCCAGCACTCGGTGCCCAGGTACTTTTGACAAAGGTTCCTGGTGATCAAAATAATCCTGAAAATTCTCCGTCTGTACTTCCTTTTTAGCTGACAAACTGGCACATAAAAAAGCCTCGTTTTGCAACTTATCGCGAAGCCTGCCAATTAGCGCCGCATCTTCTGAAAACCGTTCAACCAAAATTGAACGTGCTCCATCCAGCACAGCTTTTTCGTCATTAAACTCATGCTTGGGTGAAATATATTTTTT
>CALHRQ010000233.1 GCA_938038175.1 uncultured Granulosicoccaceae bacterium
CCGGGCCATTGCACAAAAAAGGGGTTAAATTAAAACAGGCAAGCGTTGTCACAACCAGTTGGGGTGAATGGAAAAAAGCGCACCCTACAACCACAGTATTGATTGAAGAACTTGCCCTTGGCCGTGATTTTGATTTTCGCAACAATCGTGATGCCGATGGCCCTATATTCCCTGTCGGTGATGTGGACCCAAGATTGCCCGTCCACGAAGATATTGTTGGCCTTCTGACAGAATCAGGTGAAGCTGTTGCCTTTCAACGTACCAAGGCGGTTGCTGCGCTTACTCGCGGCGAAAA
Source organism: uncultured Granulosicoccaceae bacterium (assembly GCA_938038175.1). GTDB lineage: Bacteria > Pseudomonadota > Gammaproteobacteria > Granulosicoccales > Granulosicoccaceae > Granulosicoccus. The sequence continues at coordinate 296 of CALHRQ010000233.1, forward strand.
GGTCGAGATCGGCGATATTACGCTGGTGCTTGACGGCGGTGGCATAAAAGCGGTTGGCAAAGACGGTAAGGACCTTGGCAGCCACCAAGCGTTCTGGTTTGCCTGGTCGCAGTTCTATCCTGAAACGCAACTGTGGCCATCGGCTGGCTAAACAGTAGCGCCACAAATCCGCTGGCGTGCAGTATGCTTTGATCATATTTGCGCGCCAGCTGGTTAGAACCTTTTCTACACAAGTACACCTTCTACTAATTGAATTGTTTTCGGCTGCTCAATGGCCGCAAACGGATAGGCTCCTTGATACTCGAATGCGTTATACGAAATTTCGTTTATCACGCTATGACCGAGCTTATTTACACATAGATGTTGTGTCGGTGCAGATGAGAGCTCTCCAATGACGCGCGTATAACCCTTATCTAAAGCTTGTTTGTGTACTTCCTGACGCAGTTCCGTGTAAATACCCTGCCCCCTAAATTCAGGATTCACAACAGCAATATCCACTAGTAATACCTTTTCCTTAGCACTTTGTTTCGAAGATAAATAAACCGACTCAAGCTCTCGCAATAACGCCGCTATCGGTGCAACGCATTCTGGAACTGATTCGTGTGCAGTGTCAGCAGATTCAAACTCAGCCGCCAGAATGCAACCACACAATGATGAATCGAGTGTACTGCGGGCAAGTAAAGTAATTCCGTATTTGATAGTGGATCGAATTGGGTCTTGCATATAGGCCTTATATTGATCAAGCGTAATATCCAGCACCTGGTGAAGTACACTGTCAGTGATAAAGCGCTTGCACACATAAGCCACAAGTTCGGGTACACACTCAGCTTCCGCATTTTCAATGGTGAACATCGAATAATATTTAAAGTTTTAACGCCATGACAGCATTAGCAAGACTCTGCGAGCCGGCATAAAGCATCACCCGTTAAGCGATACCCTATCCATTCATTTTGAGGCAGCGCACCTAATGCGTCATACACATCAATTGCTGGCTTGTTCCAATCCAGCACACTCCACTCCATTCTGCCGCAATGATTTTCTAACGCGATTTTAGCCAGTTGACTTAGCAGCTTTTTACCCATGCCGCAGCCTCGATGTTCACTTGTGACGTAAAGATCTTCAAGATACAAACCATTTTGACCAAGCCAGGTTGAATAGTTAAAAAAGTACACCGCCATACCAATAGGGATATTGTCTTTCTCACCAATAATGGCATGCGCTGTTGACCCGTTACTGAACAACGTCTGTTCTATATGAGTCACAGTTGACTTCACTTCATGTTCAGCTTTTTCATAAATCGCCAGCTCAACAATAAAGTCCAGAATTTTTGCAGCGTCGGTGATTTCTGCGGAACGAACGACCAAGTTATTCATATTGTTGTTTCTTTGATTGTTGCTTTGTTGACTGTTGTTTCAGTGTTTGCTCGCCTGCAGTTCCTGAGCTCTCAGCATCATTTAACCAGCTCAAACGAAACAGACTATACAAAACAATGCCAATGCCGTTAGAATATTGGCGCTCGTTATTTGAACAAAACCTAAGCTATAGATTAGCTGGTTTTATCCTACACACGCTAGAAACAATATTAATGAAAAACTACATCCATTTGTTTTTGCTCGGCATTACAGCATATTTTTTACCATTCTCAAGCGCACAGGCAGCTACTTTTCTGGAAACTAACGGTAGAGTTGTCATTGAAGCCGAGTCGTCTGCCGCTACTGGGCAATGGGCACGCCAATCGAGAATCAGAGGTGCACAGGGTGGCGCTTACCTAATCTGGAACGGACCAAATCTATTTGGTCGCAATGCGGCAGGCCGGGACACAATCCGCTATAGATTTCGCGTTCAAACTGCAGGTAATTATGAACTGCGATGGCGCACTTTTATCGGACACGCCAATACCGCGACCGAAGCGAATGATAGCTGGGTGCGTTTCCCCACAGGTCGTAATATCGCAGGCCAGCATGCACTGAATGGATGGACTAAAGCGTTCCAAAACCAACCCAATCAATGGTCCTGGTCCGCCAAGACAGTGGACGGCGTAGGCAGATCTATCCGCCAGTTTTTCAGTGCTGGGGATCATGTAATTGAAATTTCGGGCCGCTCTAACGGTCATGCAATCGACCGAATTGTGATGTTCCGCTATCAGAGCATCAGGTTTTCAGCAAACCAGTTTAATGCCTTTCCTGTTTCAGCTATGGTTGGCGGGACACAAGCACCTGCACCTGCCCCTGCACCTGCACCTGCACCTGCACCTGCACCTGCACCTGCACCTGCACCTGCACCGCAGAGTTCCACCCCAATGGCAAACAACAACCAAGCTAATTCTGTTGAGTCACCTGTACTGGAAGTCAGCGGAGCAGTTTTAAGCTGGCGATCAGTGAATGCTAGCTCCTACAACATCCACGGGGATCGCGAAGGATATATAGAAACCGTATCTGGTAGCACAACACAATGGGAAGCGACACGTGCTGGCACTTACTATATCGTGGCCACAACAGAGGAAAGTTGGCAAACTTGGGAGAAATCAAACAGAGTAGAGGTTACATCACTAGGGGCAAACAACGACACATCCAACAACAATGTTAACGGCTCATCAAGTACTGCTTCCGCTTCAGCCAATACTCGCTCTGATGTCATCAGAAGCTTCACGTCAGACGTATATTCATCCTCAGCTGCGGAGGTGTTCTGGTCAGTTGATGGTGATGCCAGTAATATTCGATTTGATGTCACACGGGATGGTCGCATTGTCTTTAGCGGCTCAGCTGGAAGCCACTTCGAAGATGAACTGGAAGAGGGTACCGAGTATGAATATCAGCTGTTGGCTTACGTTGATGGGGACTTAATTGATGAACGCTCTCTAACACTAAGAACCCGTGGCGAAGGCGATTCGGAAAGCAGCGCTTCATCTTCTGTTGAATCTACATCACTGGGCTTACGCGGCAATGTTTATTCAAGGACTGCGCTCGAACTATTTTGGTACAGATCAACAGACAGTCGGACACGTTTGTATAATCTGTATCAAGATGATCAGCTCATTTCAAGCTCAGATGGACTCAGCGAGTTTATCTCTGATTTACAACCAGGGCGGACCTACAAGTACACACTAAGACTTGTCAACAGCTCAGGACAGGAAAGTGCTAGCGATACAGTCACTCTATCGACGTTCGCGGCAAATGGTGATTCTGAAAGAAGCTTTGGCGCACCACTTCGTACAGCTAACCCAGCTGCTTCAAACGCCTGGGATGCATTACCATCATTTACATCAGCTCTGTTCCCTAGCGACTGTGTTTTCAGTGAAATTCAGAAAGACACTGTTTACTGCTTTAGTCAGCAGGACAGTCGTATAATTGCAAGAGAAGTCAGCTCAGGCAATTCATTGTGGTCCTTCCAGTTGATTTTTGAAGGAAACTTTCATGCACTCACTGCAGTAGCAGATGACTCAGTGCTTTTGACTATCCGTACTAATGGCGAGCTACGCAGTGCTTTGCTGGATGCTAATGGGGTTGTAAGCGGAGGGCGATAGTGGAAGTAAACCTTTGTACTTATGTGAACCAGGCTTTGCTGCGTTACTGATTCATTAAGAAAACGCATTTAAAGTTTATGCTATAACAAAATGCCGACTATCATGAAGATGATAGTCGGCATTTTTTTCTAACTTATACCTGAGTAGCCACTAATGATCTGTAGCTACTTATCAGATCCTACTGAGCAGGTTGCACGGTAAATGGATCGTCAGGTCCAGTATCCACAGTCCAACCATCAAACTGAGTATTGGTAATAGCACCGCCACGAACTGCGCCAATATGGGTTAAGTCATAACCACCAGTATCGCCCGCAACATCCTGGTTGAAACCGCCTTCACCATCATCTGAAATCACAAACGGTGAATTGAGGTCAGCGGCATCAACGACTGAATCATTGTTGGTATCACCTGAAAGGAATCCATGCAGCGCATCAGGACTGCTTGCCAGACCATTACTTATGCCGCGAATGTTATTCAGATACCAGCCAGCAGTAAAGTTATTGGTTCGATCAGTGAGCTCACCAGTGAAATCAACACCACCAGATACCGCATCTTCTGACCCATCAAGGCGGCCACCAGCGCCATTGTAATAAACGATGCCGTTCGTGTTTACATTAAATGGCCTTGCAACGGTACCGTCAGGAAAACCGATTGATCCATCACGAACAACACCAAAGTTGACGTTACCACCACCTTCATTAGCGCAATGAATACCATCGATATAAACCTGGTTACCTACAACAGTGTCTATCTGACTTAGATCTGCCATGGTGGCTGCTTCAAAGCAACCATGTCTAAAGTTGGCGATTAACACATTTGCCATTCGAATCTGATCAGTATTGTCAGCGAACAAAATACCAAACTCTCTGTCATTGGGGCCTGTTGCGCTAGTGCTGCTATTGTCTCTTCCGACCAAGGTTGCATTAACTATCCGTGGATTTGAATTGCCTTCTACTGTTTCGCTTGCGTATATTCCAGAACGGCCAATCGAACCATCAGCATCTCTGTCGTGAATGACCATAAGATCTTTAATGAGGCCTGAGAAATCTCGGTACCAGACACCATCACGCGAAGAACCTGTCGCCAGTATCCAGGAAAGCCGCGGATCACCGTTGACAATATGCAAACCGTCACGAGCAGAATTGTGTGACTGAACAAACGTCAATATGGTGCTACTGTCCACACCATTTAATACAATATTATCCTGGTAGCTTGTAGTTTGGCCATCAATAGTGATACTGGCTGAAGCTCCAGCTTCGGCTACAACAACATAGTCCAAAAGGTTAGCACCTTGAGTTCCGGCAAGTCCATCCAGACCATTGAAACCGCGTAAATACACTCCTCCCCATTCGCCACGACCATCTACGTTGTCATCATCCGATAAAAAATGCACAGGTGATGCGCTTGTACCATTGGCACGTAGCGCAGAACCCGGGTAGACCAACACATAGTCTGTAGCACCTTCGTTGTCACCGCGAATTTGCGTTCCCGCATCAATGTTCAAAGTGACATTGTCAGTGACAGAGCCGATCTCTAATCCACCTTCGAGAAACCATGTCCTATCAGCACTCAGAACAGCATCCTGAGTTAGAACGCCACTAATTTCACACTGATTATTACCAAGGTCAACTGGCGACAGGTTTCCAACTGCAGGGCAATTATTAGCTTCCGCTTCCGGTGGAACTGGTGTGCCAGCATTATTGTTATCATCTGTATCTACTTCAACACCGGCAGCAGGATCAACAACTGCAACTCCATCATCATCGTTGCTGCTGCATGCTGCCAACAAGGCAACAGACAGCACACACAGTGGAACCAGGGGATTTGCCTTTCTTTTCACTTTTAACTCCATAAACGTATAGATTGGGTATCCGAGCACTCTCGGGACTGACCTCTCAGAGGGTAAGGCAGAAAAAAAGTTCAGGCGAGCCAGGCAATTTCGTTGTCTTTCAACGTAAGTAGCTGATCGGTTCAGAATTGCTATTACGTAAGGAACTGTTTATTTAAACGTGGAGGGCATCAATAATTCGGCAGCCAGAGCGCGATCGCTGGAAAAACGATAACCAACAGTAAAATTACCAACATCGGTATCAACACAATAACCACATCCCGCATGACTTGTACGACGTTGAGCTCCGCAATAGAAGCCGATATCAAAAGGCATAGACCATACGGCGGCGTTACAAGGCCAAAGAAATAATACCGATAATAGTAAAGACAACAGGATGTATATCTGCGGCCTCAGCAACAGGCAACAAAACAGTTCCAAGAATTATAATTGCCGGTATTGCATCGATAAATAAACCGAATAGCAGAAACTACAAAGCAATTATCAAAAACGGTGTAAGTCGTAAATCGAGTGCAACCACAGGGATGGTCGCAATCTCAAGCGCAAAAGCAATTGGTACTCTTAGATAACACCAGAGAAATAATACCGACGAGCAGAATGATACAGGCTGTGCCTGAATCGGCGCACCCATTACGCGCATCTTGTGGTCTTTAAGCTCATCAAGAAATGAGATTTAGCTTGGATAAATCAGGCCTCTTGCGCATACAGCTAGTATCCTAGTAGACCATGATCAAACATAGATTGGCAAGTGCGGCCTTGACAATGCCTCCTTGCCCTATCTCTTGAAGTACC
>CALHRQ010000234.1 GCA_938038175.1 uncultured Granulosicoccaceae bacterium
TGTATCCTGCAGATGAAATTAAATCATCAGAGCGCCCTACGAACCAGAGATAACCATCTGAATCTCTTGTAGCTGTATCGCCGGTAAAGTACCAACCATTTTTAAAGGCATCTGTTATCAGTAAATCATCCTTTAAATAGCCATGAAACAATCCAGGAGGCCAGACGTTTTCAGTGAGTATCGCGATATGCCCAACCTCGTCGTCATCCAGTACGTTGCCATCATCATCAACGACATTGACATCAAACCCAGGCACGGGTTTTCCCATAGAGCCAAAGCGGGTTTCAATGCCAGGAAAATTACCGACTATATTGATAGTTTCAGTTTGTCCGTAACCATCTGCAATCGTGGTATCGGTATGCTCTTGCCAATAACGAATGACTTCCGGGTTGAGCGGTTCGCCTGCACCCAAACAACGGCGTAGGGACTTTAAGTTGTACTGAGACAAGTCTTCTTGCGCAAACAAGCGGTATACCGTTGGTGGTGCACAGAATGTGGTAACACCCAGTTCGTCAATTAAGCGTAAATGCGCCGACACGTCCATACCTGGAGCGTCATAAAGCACAGTTGTTACCCCCAAAAGCATTTGCGGGAAAAGCATCCCCCAAGCCGCCTTTGCCCAACCGGTATCAGTCAGTGTCCAGTGTATATCTGATTCCTGCAGGTCCATCCAAAATAACCCTGTGGCAACGTGAGCCAAACCATAGGCGAAGTCACGGGGCACCATTTTGGGCATAGCCGTTGTACCGGAAGTGAAATAGATAAGCATGGTATCGGAAGATGAAAAAGGTGCGATATCTGAAGCAGAGAGTGCGGTATTTTGTGCATCTGCTAGCTCATCAAGTGAAAGCCATTCTTTTTGAGCATCAGCACCTACAACAATTAGATGTTTGAGTGTTGGGCACTCAGCGGTGATTTGATCAACTTTTTCACAGTGCTCCGCTGATACGATGACAGCGGTTGCCCTCGCTTGATTAACTCGATACGCAATATCTTTTGCGGTTAGCAGGTTGGTACCGGGCATGGAAATCACGCCGGCTTTCATACAACCGAACAGTACTTGATGCCATTCAGGCCTGCGTCCGATGATAACGCAAGCAGCATCTCCTCGCTTCATGCCTAAATCGATAAGCGCTTTAGCAATCTGAGCCGAACGATCAGCAAGATTGGCGTAGGTGACATGGGTAGTCGAGCCATTAGCGGCATTCACCCAAATCAATGCATCTTTATTTGCTTCTCGAGCGCGTACATCCACCACATCAAAGGCGAAATTAAAGTCATTTGGTATATCTATTGAAAATGACTGACGTGCTGTGTTGTAGTCCCTGTTGATATGCGAATAATCAATCAATGTTTTCCCCATCTATAAAAAACAAACTATTTCATTTCATCATACAAGACTTTATGTCAAGTGCCAAAAAAATAGCCTTGGCCCGTAGTTAATGTGTAGCTGGTTTCAATTACCTGATACACCGGACAACGTCAATCGAGTGGTTCTGCTGATGACTAGAAATTATGCACCTGTGTTTGCATTTGGTTTTGCATTTGCAGAATAGAGGGCATCATTAAAAACAGAGATTTTATAATTTCGCTAAATGAATCCCCTTTTTGCACATTAGCAAATAATGAATCTTCTTCCTGGAATATTTATTGTCTGGGAAACTTTTCTCGAAGCGCTGATGTACACCCTCTAAAAATGGTTCGCCAGAAAATTCATCAGGTATATGCACAAAGGCGATGTTTGCATTGCGATAAAGTACTTCGACAACGAAACCTAAAAACAAGCACTGCGTAAATTGACATCTGCACTGATTTATTATGTGCTACGCCTACCTATCCTTAACACCCAACAAACAGACAAGAAACCACTGGCTAAGGCAGCGACATATCCAGCCCATACCTCTGTTTGGAACGCCATATAAGTTGCAACAATAGCCCCTATTACAAGTGCTGAAACAGCGATTTTATTCTTATGCGATGGGGCAACTAAATACGCTATAAAAACCACTAACGCAGCAGACAAACCCGAAAATAGAACAATTAGAATGCTTTCGGTAGCTCTAAACCACGCAGCTGTGCAGAAACCGCTTATGATTTTTTCTTCATGACAAAAAGAACCCGCAAAATCATATGCAAACAGGCTTAACACAAACGCGAAATACCAAACAAAAATACATGCAGGTACAATCAACAACCAGCGAATCTGTCTCATATCTTTGTCATCAAGACCTTACTATTAGAATTGTAGCGCTACTAAACAAGATCGTGTGCCACGCTCCGAATTGAAGCACGATTGATGCTGAGGGGATTTATATTACTCTTATCGCCTTCGCAAATTAATGGTAAGCATCAGCCTTTACTGCTTGATAGGTCAAGAACAGCGTTAGCAATTGCGATATCTTGAGCGGCGATTCCAGTGAGATCGGCAATTGTGACTTGCTTGTCACCCACACGACCCAAAGATGGATTATCAAGCGCCCTTCCAATGTCGATTAACCGAGATTGATCAATCCGTTTGGACTTGAGTGCATGCGAAACCTCGCCATGGTCTGCACATTGTGAAATAAGATCAACCACCAGGCATTCTGCTCGCGCTACCAAATTAACATCGAGTTCTTGTTTTCCAGGTGCGTCAGCTCCAATGGCTGTAATATGCGTTCCATCTTTCACCCATTCAGACTGGATAAGGGGCTCTGTTGATCCGGTTGCCGTTACAATCACGTCTGCGTTCTGAACTGATCTTCTTAAATTGGTCGCTCGCGAAACATCGCATATATTTGAAATATTTCTGATTGCCAGTTCGGCACGCTCAGTATCGCGCCCCCAAACCTCAACATGAGTCAGTTTAGGGAGAAGAACTTTGTGAGCTTCGATCTGCCATCTAATCTGAGAACCGGTGCCAACAAGCAGTAATTTTTGGGCATCTTGTCGGGCAAGTAAGCGTGAAGCTATCGCTCCCCCCAGCCCTGTTCGTACATCGGTCAGTAGCATTTCGTCATTCAAGCATGCACAAACTTCACCCGTCAAAGCAGAAAGAACTAGAACAATACCGTTTCCCGTGGGCTGGTTACTTTTAGAATTTTGTGGAAACCCTGTTGCCACCTTGATGACAAAGCTGTCCTCACCTTCCACATGACCATACTTAATATGGCAATCAGCAAACCGTTCTGGGAAGGTGATATGCCCTACAGGCGGTAGTTTCACTTTACCTGCACTTGCCAATCTGTAGGCAGATTCCACAGCCATTGCCATTTTAGGCAAATCAATTACTGCCTCGATTTCTTGTCGATTTAATGAAATCATTCAGCATCTTATACTATTGAGGTTTTCCATTATGGCCATGTTGCCCTATTTTCGATTGGAAACCCACTTATCAATGACCACTCACACTTAGACAAACAGTCAACGTAGTTTCATGCCTTTTTACGATAACTCGAATATTGCAGACTCAAGCGCTCTCATTGCTGTTATTGAATTTTCATTTGGAATATGGAATCGCTCAAGACGATTGCTGTATGCCCTACTGTAATCGTCATAAAAATTCAGGAATTCCTTTTTATTTCTTAACTCCAATAAGCAGTTCAGATAGCCTACATAATTGCTGACTTCACCCATATATCCATGAGGAAGCTTCTGTCTGTTGGAGATAGTTTTTGCGACTTTGCTATCCCATATGGGATAAATTTCCGGGTTTGAGAAGTGAAGTGCTTTAGTAGCACCCACTACTGATCGTAAACACTTTGATATAGGGGTGACTAACTCCAGCACACCGTTTGTACACTCCGCCGATTTCGATTTTTCAAGAGCTTCAATAGCATCAGATAAAAATTCGATGTCTATACGTAGAACTCGTGGCATCCACCCGTACACTGCATTAACAATCTGGAAGTACCTTCGCCTTCTGTCCAAGTACTTGCTAGAACCCAAGGCGAGGTTATGATCGAACGTGGCTAAGTAGGCGATTTTCCGAAAATCAGTTTCATCAGAATCACTATTAACTCTTTCGATAGCCTTGCTTAAGTCATTCAATTCCATTTTATTTTATGTGGGGTCATATGTATGAAAATTAGGAGGCTCGACCATTCGCAAATGCAGAAACTGCGTGAAATGCACTACTGCACGGCTGTGTTAGGCACTTTTAAAAAGCCCTACAAATCCTGCTATCGCGCCGATAAGATAAAATGTGATTGACCAGAACATCGATGGCATTAGCATAATTCCTGAAAAACTTGCTGTTTCAGCGTTTGCAACTTACATAATTAATGATATCGACCCTAAATGACCAGATAACATTGATATAGCCCCAAACTTTAATGTTCCAGTATTCCATGGATATTTTTTTATATAGATTATTCTGGAAATCATGAAGGTTAAGATTATTGCCAGAACAAATGTTACTGTCAATCCTCCTGCGTTTAGTGTGATGTAGCCTGTACTCAAGATCGTTCCATAGAGAAGCATAACTATTCCAGAGAGCCAGAGCATTTTCATATTCGTATTTCCTGTCTAATAACCTTCGTCGGGCACAGTTACGCTCTGTGTGCGTTCTGAAGTGTTTATGGTTGCGCAGAGTGCAACCGTTCGCTTGTACGGCTATGTCGAGGTGTGCCCGTCTGCTGCTCCTCTTGTGGATTAGAAAACTACGCTGCAGATTCATTACGAACATCCCACCCAGAAAACAACAACACAGCAGAATGACAATTCAAAGCGCGTGCGAGCACTTTAGCCCGTTCAACACCAGGTTTAGATCGGACATTCTCTAGGGCCAATAAGGTAGTCTGCGGAATTCCTGATCGCTCAGCCAGCTCATTCTGACTTAGCTCTTGCAGCTCACGCATGATGCACACCGAATCTCAGGAACTCAAGTCGATTGATCGCTTTATAGAAACAAATCTTTGCGGTCATATTTCATTATTAATTGTAGTCGTGCGCAGCCAAATCAATCACAAAAACAAGCACCTCATCCCTCTGTACTTGATATATCACTCGGTACTGTTGCCCGAGTCTCGATGATCTGAAGCCCTTCCACTCTCCTCATTAGTGATTCGTCTCGGAACCGTTTGATTAATCTGAGCCCTTGGGGACCTGACTACTCCACTACATCTATGAATTTTAGATACCGTCCAAGTGCCGCATGTGAGAGTTTGGGTAGCTTTTTAGCTAATTGGCTGTACTGAGCGACTGCCCACATACTTTAATGTGCAATACACTATATATTTATAGAGTGGTTCGGCCAACACATACCGCATAAAATAGGTTTTATGGAATTATTCGGTGCTCTGCAAAACGAGTATTTACCTATTGCACCGGCAAATCCGACGATACGGGTAGCGATATATCTTATGCCCCGTAATTTCAGTAGTTTGTTGATAGATTTTCTTTTAAGACAATATCGATTCTTATTTTTTCCTGTCTTTTGTCAATTGCTACTTGATCACTTTCAGCTCGCAAAACTCGTACAGCGCTTCGTACTATATGTCCTTTATTTTGTGTAATTACTGCGTCTATAATTTGATTTCTTAAGGCGCTTCTACTGTGCTCGGTTAGTTCATGCGCAATCACTGCAATCTCTCCTGGTTCGTTTTGATTAGTTAGAAACTCAGTGATTGCTCTGTTTCCGGAACCCATTGAATAAATACCTCGTAGATCTGGATAGTTTGATAAGGTATTTTTAAGCGAATCATGAATTCGTTGGCTGTTACCGTGTGCTTCAATAGTAGGTAGAACTGTTAAGTTCGGGAACTCAGTATTAATGATTTCATCGAAGCCACGACGCCTGTTTAGACTGTCGTATGACAGAATTGAATTGGCTATAACAGCAATCTTTCCTTCTCTACTTGGAAGGAAACGGCCCATTAATTTACCTGCGGTTCTGCCTGCCGCCACATTGTCTATCCCAATGAAGTGGCTTACTTCGCTATCAGGTTGATCTGAAATGAAGGCGGCCGTGTGTATTCCTGAATTCATAAGTTCTGAAATTGCATCACGAGATTGAGGTGTTGCCTGAGCCATAATCGCCACGCCATCTAAGTCATCCCTGATTAAAGATCGCAGTGTAGAAACGAGTTGATGCGCATCTGTTGCGGGAAACCTCACGATACTTAAATTGGTTCTTTCGGATTTAGCTGTTGCCCCGTAGTTTTCTATTTCGAGAGTTAGCTCTTTCAAGAATTCAGAGCTATCGTCGGGCAGTACGAACACAATGTTGTATTGACGGCCCTTGGCAAGATTGGCGGCACTGACATCTCGGACATACCCAAGCTCTCTTATCGCATTATTGACTTTTTGAGCTGTTCTTTTAGTAACTCCAGGACGTTCGTTTATTACTCGATCAACAGTTGCCAAGCTCACACTGGCTACTTTTGCGATATCAGATGTTGTTGGTCTCATCACTTAAGTCTTTTGGAGTGGCTAGCGCTTCTGAATCAAATAAAATCCAATGATAGACACAGAGCGCCATGACGAGTAGGATTATAAATGAGGTACGTACCTAAATATACCAAATTTGTATTGCAGGTCGAGTCATTTTTGTAATTTAAACGGAGAATTTCATATGAAATACAATAAG
>CALHRQ010000235.1 GCA_938038175.1 uncultured Granulosicoccaceae bacterium
GTCACATGTGGGTATTTTTCGGTTTCAGCAGAACGAAGCTGTGCAATACCAGAGCTTGAAACAACCTGCCCTAGTGTTGCTTCTGCGGCATCTTTTGGAAACGCAATTGGAAACGGATAGGACGCCTCGTATCGAGTCATGGTTGTCAATGAGACAGGCTTGAACTGACCTCTCTTGAAGTCGAGAAAATCTGGCATGGCCAGCGCTTCACTGAGTTCACGCGGTCGATCATTTCTGTAGTTATAAAAGATGACTTCATCATTTGGCTGAATGGCAATAAAGTCATCAAGGATAGTCGCAGGGATAAATTCATCGGTTATATCACCAGCGTAAGCATTTTTAAGTGCCGCTTGCGCATTGGCGGCAGTTTCACCCTGGCCATACACAAGCGCATCAAATGCTGCTTGCACCCTTTCCCAGCGGTTATCACGATCCAGTGCATAGTAACGCCCTATCACCGTACTGATAACACCACCACACTCGTTCAGTGCAGGCTCTATCTCAGTCAGGTAAGCACTTGCGCTTTGCTGTGGCGTGTCGCGTCCATCCGTGATCATATGCACAACAGGCTTTACCTCGTGCTGCTTGCATAAGCTGATCAAAGCTAGCAGGTGTGAAAGATGGCTGTGCACACCGCCATCAGATACAAGACCTAACAGATGGACAGGCTTACTGGCTTGTTTTGCCCTTTCGACCGCTGACAGCAGGGCTTCGTTTTCAAAAAAGCTCTTGTCTTCAATTGCGTCAGAGATTTTAACGAGATCCTGCTTGAGTACAGTGCCAGCGCCCAGCGTCAAGTGCCCTACTTCGGAGTTCCCCATCTGCCCGGCAGGCAAACCGACTGGCTGGCCCGATGCCTCTAACAGACAACTTCTGTTAGAGGCATAGATACGATCAAGATTAGGAGTTTTGGCCAGTGCTACCGCATTGTCTTTTTTGGATGGATTAACAGCCATCCCGTCCATGATAATGAGGATAACCGGTCTTCGCGGTGGCTTATTTTTAAAAGACATTTACAGTACCAGGATCTCAAGAGTCAAATGTTTGAGGTCAGTATTTCAGGGTCAGTGATTAAGATCTGTATCTTAAGATCTGTATTTCAAGGCCTGCAGGTCAAGACCAGCAATCCAGATCTGAATTGCAGAATCTGTGTCTCAGGGCCCATGATTCGAAATTGTATTCAGGGCTGGTATCTTAACGCTCAGATTCGTCAGTGCCGTCGTAGTCTGTCAGGCTATTGCGGTATCCCCCAGGAACATCCGGAGTTCTGCCCGCCTTGTTCTCGTCCCCATCGTTGGTAGAGGAAGATTTGGAATCAGCAACACTTTCATCCGCGGTGGATGCGGCCTCATCTTTTTCAGCCTGTAGTGCCATTGTTTTAGCAGCGTCGGCCTCTGCTTCCTCCGCTTCAGCCTCTGTCTTAGCAGTAGAGGCTTCCGTTGCCTCCTTGGCTCGAACCTTAATGTAGCCTGAAAAAACAATACCAACTTCGAACAGCAACCACATGGGCACTGCAAGCAAAGTTTGCGAGATGATATCCGGCGGTGTTAAAAACATGCCTATAACAAATGCACCCACAAAAACATAAGGGCGCATTTTTTTAAGATTTTCAGGGGTGGTTATGCCTGTTATGACCAGTAACACTGTTGCAATCGGTACTTCAAACGCAATTCCAAAAGCAAAGAACAAGGTAATAACAAAATCCAGATAGCGAGCAATATCAGGGCTGACTTGCACACCCTCTGGCGCAACATTGATAAAAAACTTGAACACCAGTGGGAACACCACAAAGTAGGCAAACGCACAGCCAGCATAGAAAAGCAGGGTGCTCGATGCGAGCAAGGGGGCGACAAGTCGTTTTTCGTGCGAGTACAGTCCTGGTGCGATAAACGCCCAGATTTGATATAGCAAAAACGGAATAGCAAGAAATACACTGAGCATCAGTGCAAGCTTGAATGGGATAAAAAACGGACTGGCAACCTCGTAAGCAATCATCTCAGTGCCTTCGGGTAAAAACCTCGAAAGCGGTTCGGCCAACCACGAATAGATGTTGTCACGAAACGGGAACAGCACAATAAACAGACCAACCACCGCGAGCATCATCTTCATTAGACGGTCGCGAAGCTCTATCAGATGCGATAGAAACCCTTGTTCTTCATGCACTTGGTCGTCTGAGGAGGCCACAATGAATAGTTAATCGAAATGCTCGTTCGGTACAGGCTGCCTAGCCTATCATGAAGCGCCGCTATTGCCAGACGCAGTATTACTGGACGTATCGCCAGCTGGCGTATCTGTTGTGTTCTGCGTTGCCCTATCAGCTGCCCTATCAGCTGCACGATCAGCTGCACGATCAACTGCACGATCGCTTACCAAATCAGAATTTTCAGCGGTTGAGCTGATTTGCTTCGACACGGGCTTGGGGCCACCGGTAGCCTCACTCAAGCTGACTTTGTTGCTGGTAGCAACTGGAGTAGCCGCTGTACTTTCTTTGGCCGTATCGTAAACGTCGGTGGACGAAATCTCCGAGATCGACTTTTCTGCATCACTTATTGCAGATGATGCAGATGTTTCGACATCTTTGCTAGCGGTATGCACCATCTGTCGCAGCTCGTCGATCTGTTTTTTCTGATCACCCAAAAGCTGTTTCAAATCGCCGGATTCGAGCTCTCGATTAATATCGGACTTGACACCACGAACAAAGCGCTGCGCTTTGGCCACCGTTTTGCCCACTTTTGCGGCAACTTCAGGCAGCCTATCGGGACCGATGACGACGAGTGATACCACACCGATCATCATTAGTTCGAGAAACCCTATATCAAACACGTGTTAGTACTCGCGCCATTGAAAAAGTGCTACGACGTTTTCTGATCGTCGGTCGCTTTTTGAGCAACGGAGTCAACAGTGTCTTCTACCGAATCCGACGCTTCCTCAAGCTTGGCTTGCGCATCTTCTTCCTCATCTTTTACGGCTGTTTTAAAACCTTTAACAGCACCGCCTAAATCGCTGCCAAGATTCTTCAGGCGTTTGGCGCCGAATATCAATACAACAATAGCCAGAACAATAAGTAACTGTGGAACGCTCGGCATCATGGTAAATCTTCTCCTTCAAGCGTCTCCGCGAGCAGCCTTTTCATCTAAACCGGAAAGACCTTCGCGACGACTAAGTTCGTCAAGTATATCGTTGGGATGCAGACCTTTGTGGCTCATTAGCACCAACATGTGAAACCAGACATCGGCCGCTTCTGCAACCAGATGCTGCTTATCGCTGTTTTTTGCGGCAAGCAAAAATTCTATTGCTTCCTCACCCACTTTTTTCAAAATGGCATCGTCGCCTTTTGCCATAAGCGAGGCGACGTAGGAAGACTTTGGGTCTGCTGCTTTTCTACTCTCAAATGTAACAGCAAGGCGCTCCAGCACACTTTCAGTACTCATGAGTTGCACACCCTCATACACACCTTATAAATCAATAACATCACAAGGCCAGCATCCAACTTTTCTCGCGCTCATTACCTTGTACTATGATGGTCCCAGCCCCACTTCTCAAGTGCACAGGGCACATTTTGGCCGCATATTCGCGACTCTTCGACAGTTTTACCGTGCTGAGCCATACTCATGCCCCAAACCAGCACCTTGACCTTGGGGTCGGTCGGAATCATACAGATACAGATACAGTTACAGACAACGAAAGCTGAAAGTGAATCATTCAGACCCGTTGCCATAGATATCGTTGGGAGACTTTAACACCGGTTCAGTATCCAACCATTGCCCGTGGCAATCAAGTTCACGGAAAAAACAATGCGCCCTGCCAGTGTGACAAGCAATGCCCCCAACCTGTTCAACCTGCATCAGAATAACGTCTGCGTCACAATCCAGACGCAGCGACTTCACATGCTGCACATGGCCCGATTCTTCGCCCTTGCGCCACAGTTTATTACGGGAGCGCGAGAAATAAACTGCCCGCCCCGTTTTAGCTGTTTCCGCCAAAGCATCACGGTTCATCCAGGCGAACATCAACACCTGCCCGCTGGCGGCATCCTGAGCGATAACGGGCACTAAACCATCCTTATTGAAGGCAATCGCTTCTATCATGCAATTTCAATCACTTACAGGAATCTTCAAGGACAGAATAGTACCATGCAGCAAGGCCGAGTAACGAAAGCGCAAAAGCTAAAGGCTAAAGGCGAACCTCAATACCTTGCTGCTGCATGAACTCTTTGGCTTCAGTAATCGTGTATTCGCCAAAGTGGAAAATACTGGCTGCTAGAACCGCATCAGCGCCACCCTTAAGTACACCGTCGCTCAGATGCTGCAGATTACCGACTCCACCAGATGCAATTACGGGGATTTCCACCGCATCGCTTATGGCTTTGGTTACGCCCAGATCAAAACCGATTTTTGTGCCGTCCCGATCCATACTGGTGAGCAGTAGCTCCCCCGCACCCAGATGCGCCATTTTTTGCGCCCACTCGACGGCATCCAAGCCGGTCGGCTTTCGACCACCGTGAGTAAATATCTCCCAGCGTGGCGATTCATCTGCAGCATTGACAGCCTTAGCATCAATGGCAACCACAATGCATTGTGAGCCTACTTTATCCGATGCCAGTTGAACAAGTTCTGGGTTATGTACGGCGGCTGTGTTGATACTGACTTTATCGGCCCCCGCATTCAACAGGCGCCGCACATCGTCAACCTCTCTTATACCGCCACCCACTGTAAGCGGTATGAAAACTTCTGATGCCACCTGTTCCACCACATGCAACATGGTGTCTCGATTATCGGAGCTGGCAGTGATATCCAGAAATGTAATTTCATCAGCACCAGCTTCGTTATAACCTCGCGCGACACTCACAGGATCACCCGCATCCCGTATATCCAGAAACTGCACGCCTTTGACTACACGGCCAGCGTCTACATCCAGACAGGGAATGATTCTCTTGGCCAAACCCATTTTAACTTTGCCCGCTTAAGTTGTCCGCACGCACTTGTGCAGAAGCCAGATCAATGGTTTTCTCGTACAACGCTCGACCCACAATAGCACCAAAAATGGGCGTACCTTTAAGTTCACATAAAGAATCAATATCCTCGATATTGGTCACGCCTCCAGAGGCAATAACAGGGATACTGATATCGTTAGCCAGCATAGCTGTGGCCTCTGCGTTAACACCTTGCATCATGCCATCACGACTGATATCGGTATACACAATTGCGGATACACCGACATTTTCGAAACGGCTCGCACACTCACTGACCGATAAAGTGGAAGCCTCCGCCCAACCTTCGGTTGCAACATAACCTTCTTTTGCATCAAGACCAACAATGACACGATCTGGAAAAGCGCGACAAAGTTCAGTGACAAATTCGGGCTCTTTGACAGCCAGGGTGCCAATAATCAAATAATGCAAACCCGCGTCAATATAATGCTGAGCATGCTCCATCGTGCGAATACCACCACCGAGTTGAACCGGAATATCAGGGTAGGCTTTACAGATGCTTTCGACGATTGCCGCATTTTGCGGCTTGCCAGCAAACGCCCCATCCAGATCGACCAGATGCAAACGACGTGCACCCTGTTCAACCCAGGCACCAGCGACAGCAACAGGATCGGAAGAGAACACAGTGTCATCATCCATACGCCCTTGTCTTAGTCGCACACACTGGCCATTTTTTAGATCAATTGCGGGGATGATTAACATGAACTTAAATTATCCAAAAAAAATGTCGTTGTTTTACTACGTTGAAGCTCTTTGCATTGTCGATTTAATCTGATCGCACCCTACAATCAGAACTACGCTCTCCAGGACACGAAGTTACTTAAGAGCTGTAATCCATCTCCAGCACTTTTTTCCGGGTGAAATTGACAGGCGAAACAGGTCCCGCTGCCGACCGCCACAGTAAATTGATGCCCATAATCGCAGGTTCCAACAATGACATCGCTGGATTCAAGTTCGCAAAAATAACTGTGTGCAAAATAGAATCGTGTGTTGTTTGCAATACCCTTCCAAAGTGCATGATCTGCTGATTGCGCAACCGGACTCCAACCCAGATGTGGCACTTTTAAACGGACACCATCAGCATCAATCAATGGGTTATTAAAACGCTTAACCGTACCGGAAATTAAATCCAGGCAGTCGACACCGCCGTTTTCATCACTGTGTGTTAGAAGCACTTCCAGCCCCATGCAAATACCCAAAAACGGCCTTGTTGTTATGGCCGCTTTAATTGGCTCTACCAGATGTGCATTTCGTAGTGCCGCCATACAATCAGCAGCAGCACCTTGCCCTGGACATACAACCCTGTCAGCCGAGGCAATGACATCGGCACTGGCGGTAACAAGCACTTCATCATCCGGAGCAACTTTTTCTACGGCTTTGGCAACAGAACGCAAGTTCCCCATTCCATAATCAATAATGGCTATGCGTTGCATCAATTCGTTTTTCCACAAAAAAAGGTATTGCAGCAATGATTACGAAAAAAGCGACCACTATGGAGCCGCAAACTTCTAATACCCATGCTATAGAGAGCCTTTGGTCGACGGCATTTGTCCGGCTGCACGTTCATCTATGGTGCAGGCCATTCGCAAAGCTCGACCAAATGCTTTAAACAGCGTTTCAATTTTATGATGATCATTAGTGCCACGGAGCACATCCATGTGTAGTGTTGCCTTAGCGTGATTGGCAAAACCTTGAAAGAATTCTGAAGCAAGGTCAACATCAAACTGACCAACTCGGTCGCGTTTAAAGTCGGCATTAAAGTGAAGACCGGGTCTGCCGGAAAAATCTATTACCACTCGCGAAAGTGATTCATCGAGCGGTACATAGGCATGACCGTATCGTGCGATACCTTTTCGATCTCCAAGCGCTTGATCAAACGCCATACCGAGCGTTATGCCAATGTCTTCTACACTGTGGTGATCATCTATATGCGTATCACCATCACATTCAACCTGAATATCAACCAGACCGTGCCGGACGATCTGATCAAGCATATGCTCAAGAAACGGCACACCAGTCTTGAACTGCCCGCGCCCCTGCCCATCTATATTGAGGCTCGCCTTGATTTTGGTTTCAAACGTATCTCGCGACACGTCGGCCCGACGTTGGCTCACGACACTCTCCTGTATTTAGCTTTCAAAGGATACACCCTCTATATTGCATGTAACAGCCAGACAACTTAAACAGTCCCTATCAGCTGTCAATCCAGAACGTCACAGGCCCATCATTGATCAGCGCTACCTGCATATCCGCGCCGAAAGTGCCTTTTTGTAGTCCTTTGGCTTGTTCGTTTCGCTGATCACTGGTACGCAACGCAAGATTCCTGCACAGCAGGTCAAAAAGGTGTTCTGCCAGTTCGGGTGGGGCGGCATTGGAGAAGCCCGGACGCCGACCCTTTCGCGTATCGGCTGCCAGCGTAAATTGGGGCACTACCAGAAGCGACTTCTGCGCTTGTTGCAGATCCAGATTCATGCGGCCTTGTTCATCTGAAAATAACCTGAACTGCATCATTTTATTGGCCAATCGAGACACATTCTCTGTCGTATCGTCCGCCTTGACACCAATTAAAGCCAACATACCCGCTTCGATCTCAGCAGTTACCTTCCCGTCAATGGTGACGGAGGCCTTTGTTACACGTTGTAATAAGGCAATCATATAAACTCTCGTAAGCTATTGATTTATATACCAGTAGGAATTCTCCTACCTCTGTTTCAGGGCTTTTCTGCAAAAAACGGTATTTTTTCGCTGGAAAAGTAGCCGGTAAATCGCAATACTGTCACCGTGATCGGAGCATAGGCTAACGGAAGCATTAGGACGATGCGGTATTTAAGGGATGCGCTCGCTAGAGAAAATACGGGCGGTTTGTGCTGATCATCAGCAAACTAGGAGCTAGGATGGTTCTACCCCTTCCACGGAAGGTTGGGGTCTTCTACTGACTTGCAAGCTTTACCCATAGACTGCGTTTTTATTTGCAGCTATAACTCGAATCTGATTTATTTCCAGGTTATTGAAGCCCTTCAATGTCAGCCTCTTGCACGCATTTCGAAAAAGATGGCTGCTCAAAGCACATCCTCTACACCTTGCGCTGGAGGCTCTACGTCCGTCTCCCGTCGCCGTGTAACAAAAACGCCTAGCACTGCTCCCAGGGCAGGCCATCTTTTCGCCACCCTGCTACCGTATTGCGATGATGCTCATCGTCGAGCGGACCTTCGAAACCCCCTTCAACGACATAAATGTTGTCGAGCCCCTCCTTAAGCAATGCGGCAGCGGCATCGACAGAGCGATTACCACTGCGGCAAATTAAAATGATTGAAGCTGAACCCTGCGGACGTCCGCTGACTCTCCCTAACAATAGCTTTCGCACGCCTTTAATAAAACCAGGGTTTACAGTCCAGTCCGGGTGATCAATCCAGGCAACATGCACTGCGCCCCTTGGGTGCCCGATCATTAAAAATTCCATATCTGATCGCACATCAACCAAAATGGCGCTCGTTTCAGACTGCAACATTTCCCATGCGGCCGTTGGAGATATCAATGTAAAGTCAGCGTCGGATTGACTCATTTAGCGTGGCTACTCTTGTCCAGTTAGCATGTTATACCAGAGCGACAGTCTAGCTGAACAGCAACGGCTTGCGGCCCATTTTAAGCAAAGTGATCGGCCTGAATAACTAAAGCAAACTCTTATGACATCACTTCAAATTCAATGGCTTCTCAATCTGCAGGCTCAGTAAATAACCTCACTTGCACAGCTCCGATAAAAGCAATCGAGTCTAATACGTTATCATTCGAGATTAACATGCTCAATCAGACCACTTTAATTACACGCCGTCATGCAGCTATTTTTTTTTAAAGCATTTGCTCGACTGCTGAGCATGGTACCGCTGCGACTAAACCACCAGATTGGCGCTGGCATTGGTTTGATTGCATGGCACAGCCGCAGCTCACTTCGACGGGTATCCGAAGTTAATCTATCCTTGTGCTTCCCAGATTGGACTGACACCGAAAGAAAGCGTATAGCCCATCGAAGCATGATTGAAACAGGCAAAGCGCTCACCGAAGCAATGTGGCTATGGCACCGCCCGGTCGATGAGGTGCTGGCTTTGGTACAAGAGGCAGAAAGCTACAAACTGCTGAAGAACGCGCGTGCAAGCGGCCATGGTTTACTACTCGCTACACCACACATAGGCTCATGGGAGTTATGCAATGCCAAAATATCTGCGGCAGCTCCACTACTTTATTTTTACCAGTCACCACGTAACACCATTTTGGAGGAAGAAATAAATCGTGGGCGAGCGAATTTGGGTGGCACTGCTGCCAGATTGGATCGAAGCGGCATAAGATCCGTTATGCGTTCGCTCAACAATGGCGGCACGGTTGGCATATTGCCAGATCAGGAACCAGAGCCAGCCGGTGGCATCTTTGCCAGTTTTTTTGGAATCAAAACCAACACAATGACTTTATTTGCCAAACTGGCCTGCAAAAGCAATGCGACCGTTCTTTTCTGCTTTGCAGAGAGGCTGCCTAAAGGTGCTGGATGGAGAATGCATTGCCAGGAGCCAGTGGTGGGAATTAGCGATAAAAACCTTGATACCGCAACGCAAGCCTTAAACAGCAGCATAGAAAATTGCGTTTGTCTTTTTCCAGAGCAGTACCTTTGGAACTACAAACGCTTTCGTCAAATGGAGGACGGCAGCAGACGTCCGTATAAATTGACCAAGCTTCCCAACCACTGACCTGGATTGAATGCGAAGTTTGACGAATACCCTTGCGCCTCTGCACGAGCAAGCCAAAAACGGGATTGAACCGAACTGTTTGCGTGTTCGTCTTGTTCATAATATTTCGCCATGTATACCTGCGCAGCTATATCACCCAGCCAGGCTTTGTTTTCCATACCATAGGCTTTAGCCTGCGCCTGTACTTTTGCAGAATCGGCTAACTCGGTTTTTAGCTCGCTCGCCATCGACATTGCGGCGCTGTGAGATTGGCGCGCTGCCATTGAAAACCAATGCAGTGCTTTGTGTTTATCTTTCTGCACATGTTCTCCCTTGTAATAGAGCATACCTAATGCATACATGGCATTGTGATGGTGCTGATCAGCAGCACGGCGCAGCATCAGTAATGCATTTGCCGGGTTTTGATCAGTATCGGTAATTGCACCTGAAAGCAATAAAACGGCGAGTCGACTCTGTGCTTGTGGAGAACCTTGTTTAGCAGCCTCTTTTAACCAAAGTACCGCTGTTTCCAAACTATGCCCAGCCACAAGTTCCTCTTCGTGCAGTAGGGCCAGACTAAATTGAGCGATGGCATATCCCTGCTCGGCTGCCTGCAAAAACAAACGAGCAGCTTCGTCCAGGTTTTTTTCAACGCCTAAACCTTGTTGATAGTATTGCGCAAGCTTTATCTGCGAAGGACCGTATCCCTGCCTGGCAGATTGCTTTAACCATCTAACAGCGTGCTGATAATCTACCTGTAAGAACATACCCTCGGTGTAAACACGCGCTAACTCGTACTGGCCTTCCATGTTATTACTCTCAGCTGCACGTCGAAAATAATGTAAAGCCAGATTTAAATCTTTAGTGCCGGCAAAGCCACTTTCATATAATCGGCCCAGCGCAACATAAGACGGAAGATAAGATTGCCCAAGCGCTTCCTGATGCCATTTGACGGCCTTTTTTCTATCAACAAAACCAAGCGCACCATTTGCATAAAATGTTGCAAGCTGGTACTGATCTTTCGGATCACCCATATTAGCTTTGATTGTCAGATGCTGCTTAAAGAGAAAGCAGGCCGTTTTGTTTGCCAGGCCTTTGCTACAGGTATTTTGTATTCGCGCATCATAGGATTGTTGCTTTGGCACTGGCGAAGAGGGCCTGGATGCTTGAGATACTATTGCCTGGCCAGGTACAGACTGGGCGTCTGCCGACAGGGTATTTGAGTGATTGGATGAATCCGCATGAGCAAGAGTCAGGAAGCTGCTTATAAACAAGCACAATAAGCAGGAAGAAAATGGGTATAAAAGCGTGACCAGCCCTCGCCATCGAACTGCGAACTGTAGCTCACTAATTATCAGTTGCCCGTTGCTCATTGGCATGCCTGTCCCAGCATTTCTGCTTGATATAGAAACGGTACAGCATGTCTATAACGTCGTCAGCAAAATCAACCCTATACAAAAGTTAGTAACGAATGACAGCTCGCCATGATCAGGCTTTCAAGCCGGTCAGCCCAGCAAACTAGACCAGCACGAGCCCCAAAGTGCCCTGCTAATGAGAATGTGGTCTGGCTACTTGAAAGCTGACGCAAGACAGTGCACAATCCAATGGGTGCGAGCCATGTTCGCACTTGATGACTCAACGGGGTGCCATAAAGGCTGAGAGTGAAAACAACCCGTAGAACCTGAACCAGCTAATACTGGCGTAGGGATTGAGCACAAACCTTCCGTTAGGTCATCACTTTAACTTATTCGTTTAATACTGATACTTTAACCTTTTAAGGTGTCGGATCGTTGCGTCTCTCAAAGACGTAAAGGAGATGGCTGTGTTAACCAAGCGACATAATCGCTGCACTTTTTTATCATCAGGTTGGCTAACAAAAGGCTTGCTAGCCCTTAGCTTAGCCGGCATAACTACGTTGGCCCTTGCACAGGATAAGCAGACACTCACTGTTTACACATACGAATCCTTTACAAGTGAATGGGGCCCAGGCCCCGTCATTAAAAAAGCGTTCGAAGAAGAATGCAACTGCGTACTGGATTTCGTTGCCATAGACAGTTCAGCTGGCATTTTAAATCGTGTCCAACTGGAAGGTAAAAGCAGCAAAGCTGATGTCGTACTTGGCCTGGATTACAATTTGATGGCATTGGCTGAAGATACAGGCTTACTGACAAAGTCAGAAACAGATATGTCAGCCATTAAACTGCCTATAGAATGGGCATCCGATATTTTTGTACCCTTCGACTACGGCCACTTTGCGTTTGTGTACGACACCGAAGCACTAGACACTCCCCCGACCAGCCTTGATGCTCTGATCAACGCTCCTGATGATTTAAAAATAATCATTCAAGACCCGCGCACCAGCACACCTGGCCTGGGGTTTCTGTTGTGGATGAAATCTGTTTATGGAGATGAAGCTGCTGCCAAATGGAAACAACTTCAACCAAAAATACTCACTGTAACGGCAGGCTGGAGTGAGGCGTACTTTTCTCTGTTTTTAAACGGTGAAGCACCAATGGTATTGAGTTATGAAACATCGCCTGGCTACCATATGGCAGTCGATAAAACCGAGCGCTATCAGGCGGCGGCATTTGCAGAGGGACACTATTTGCAAATAGAAGTAGCTGCTTTGCTCAACGCGTCGAAAAACAAAGCTCTGGGTCAACGTTTTCTGCAATTTTTAATCAGGAAGGAAGCACAAAGCGCTTTACCCCTTACCAATGTCATGTACCCCAGCATTGATATCGGCGATGCACTACCCGAGGAATTTAATAAGCTGATAGACCCAGCTAAAACACTGTTACTTGAAACCACTGACGTCCGCGACCAACGCAAGCAGTGGATCGATGAGTGGCTGGAGTCTTCAAATTAGGCTTTAAGCGATTGAGAAAGACAGCGCAGCGCTGGTGGTTACCTGGCAGTGTGGCAATCGTATGCCTGCTGATACTGACCGGGCTTCCACTGGCTGCGCTAGTATTTACCGCTGATACACTAAGCCTTAGTGGCGTTTTTGATAGCCCCTATTATCGGCGCGTTATCTGGTTCAGCTTTTACCAGGCATTTTTATCAGCATCATTATCAGTACTGCTGGCAATCCCCGTAGCCCGCGCCCTGTCACATGAGCCCAACTTCCCCGGCAGAAACTGGCTCATCAATCTGTACAGCTTATCGCTGGTTGTGCCAACTATCGTTGCTATTTTTGGCGTTGTGGCCGTATATGGAAGAACCGGCTGGATAAACACCCTTACAGCGTTCTTTGGTATTGCACCTTTTTCGATTTATGGCCTGGCTGGCATATTGATCACCCACAGTTTTTTTAATATGCCTTTGGCTACAAGAGTGCTTCTGCAGGGGTTGGATAATTTGCCAGATGAACAATGGCGATTAGCGACGCAATTGCGCATGAGTGCGTGGGCTAAATTCCGTTATCTCGAATGGCCTGCTATTTCCAGCCAAATCCTGGGTGTGTTCATGTTGATTTTCACTCTTTGTTTTACAAGCTTCACTATTGTGCTAACACTGGGTGGAGGGCCACGTGCCACAACCGTCGAAGTGGCAATTTATCAGGCCTTACGGTTTGACTTTGATTTAAACACTGCAGTTACCCTGGCACTGTTGCAACTGCTGATATGTACCAGCTTATTAATTCTTAGTGCTTTTTTTCGACACAGCTCAATCAGCGGATTTCAATATTTGAAAGCCAATACACAGTACAGACCTCCAGCACGCCATCGGTGGTTTAACGCCTGCATCATTGGTTTTGCTGCTATGTTTATTATGCTGCCGCTAGCAGGCTTGCTGCTCTCCGCCTTTAACCCAACACTAAAATCTGTATTGACACATGCTCTAACCCTGCAAGCCACTGTCAACACCATTCTGGTCGCTATTACAGCATCGCTGTTTTCCATTTGTATGGGCACCGCACTCTTGATTAGCACGCGCTATCTTCGTGTCAGACTTGGCTTTAACAGGAGTGGTGCCTTGTTGCAAATGCTCGGTAATATCATATTAGTAATGCCGCCTGTTGTACTTGGAACCGGTTTATTTTTACTGCTAAGACCCTTCGCTGATGTTTTTTCACTGGCCCTGATTCTGGCGATAATGATCAATAGCCTAATGGCTCTACCCTTTGTATTAAGAATACTCGATGGCCCAATGATGCAAGCAGCACAACACAATGACAAGATAATGCAATCACTCGGCATTCAGGGCTTGCATCGTTGGCGTTTAATAGATTGGCCTTTGCTGCGTAAACCCCTCGGACTGGCAGCAGCAGTCTCTGCAACACTGGCTGCAGGGGATTTAAGCGCTATTGCTTTGTTCGGCTCTGAAAGAGTAACCACACTGCCATTACTTTTATTCCAGCGCATAGGCAGTTACAGATTACATGAAGCTGCCGTCACTGCGAATTTGTTGTTGCTTGTTTGCTTAGTATTGTTTGTTTTTTTACAGCGAAGCATCGGGGGTGCAAGTCATGTTAAGGCTTGAAAAGCTTGCCCTCACTCTGGGCCCCAATCAATACGACTTTACTCTGCAAGTGCAAACCCATAGCACTACAGCCATTGTCGGCAAAAGCGGCTCAGGCAAAAGCACCTTGCTTAATCTAATCGCCGGATTTCTAAAACCTGCATCGGGCTCAATACTCTGGAAAGAAAACCACTTGCTTGGCTTATCCCCCGACCGCCGCCCAGT
>CALHRQ010000236.1 GCA_938038175.1 uncultured Granulosicoccaceae bacterium
TTGAGCACCAGCACGTTTGAATCAAACCTGGACACAGGCTTAAAACGCTTCGCTAAAGGCTTTACTCGACGCATCGGTCTGGTTGCGCCAGCACCAAACCCACAAGGCATGCCAAGCCCAAGTTTTCGAACAATGGATAGTTTTCTACGCTCTGAATACGATGTGGTTCGTGAAGATATCAGCGATGGAACCGTTGCAAATGATATCGAGCTGCTGATTCTGGCTGCGCCAGACTCCATAGATGAAAAATCACTGTTCGCTGTAGATCAATTCTTGATGCAAGGCGGTACTGTGCTTGTCAGCACTTCAAACTGGCAAGCCGGCTTGACCCGCAACAACCTCAATATCAATAAGCATGATTCCGGTCTTGATGATTGGTTGATGC
Organism: uncultured Granulosicoccaceae bacterium; assembly: GCA_938038175.1. Classification (GTDB taxonomy): domain Bacteria; phylum Pseudomonadota; class Gammaproteobacteria; order Granulosicoccales; family Granulosicoccaceae; genus Granulosicoccus. Next base: position 386 of record CALHRQ010000236.1, read on the forward strand.
ACCATGGCATAACAATAGGCGATGAACTGGTTATGGACCCTGTCAATGCCGCGTTCCCTGCTCCAGTCACACGCAATGTTGGCGGATTGCAGTTACAAGAAATGCGCATGCTGGATTACCCGTGGTTTGTCGATGTACGAGGCAATCAAATGAATGCAGAGAGCCCCATCATGGCAGGTGTTGAGCAAGTCAATATGACCTGGGCATCCCCCGTGAACGTCAGTACAGAAAATACTGATGATGCGCTACCGAGAAAAACCGTAACCCTGCTTTCAAGCTCTCATGCGTCCTGGCTATCCACATCAACTGACGTTATGCCACGCATTGATGCCAATAACGCGAACGTAAGCCCCTGGACTCCAGAATCGGAAACGGCACCGTACCCATTGGCGATTTCATCAACGGGGCAATTTAATTCTTATTTCACTGGTAAGGCATCACCGCTATTGCCTGAGGCAGTCGTCGAACCCGCATCTGATGCTGGTAAAGATGCCTCAGCAGATGACGCCCTGGCTGCAATAGATTCAATAAATGATGTTGCAACTGATGAAACTCTGTCGGAAAAACAACCAGAAGCCACACTATCTGAATCTATAGATGCTGTGATTGAGCGCTCACCAGAATCCGCACGCTTAATCGTGTTCGGCTCGAATGATTTTCTGCGCGATCAAATTACCCAAATGGCAGGGGCAGCGGCGGGCACAGCCTACCTCGCACCCTTTCAATTAGTCGCCAATGCGGTTGATGTTGCGCTGGATGATACTGGCCTTTTAAGCATTCGCAACCGCGGTCAATTTAATCGCACATTACCGCCAATGGAAGATAGCACAAGGCGATTCTGGGAAATTCTCAATTACGCGCTGGCAGCTTTGGCTTTAGCTTGCCTGTACCTAATCACTCGATTCTGGAAAAAATACCAACAGCACAAACAGCTTTCATGGATAACACAATGAATACCATTGCTAACGAAACGATTACCCGTTCAAGCGGTAATTCAATTTTGACTCAGTTAAAAAACAGCCCTTTTCTGCAACTGTGCGTTGCCGTACTGGTGGTACAGCTAGGGCTGGCAACGTTGCTCAGCCTTAGCCAGAAAACAGCAAAGTTTGCCACGAACGAACCACTATTCACTTTGCATGAAGATCAGATCAATCACATCGCAATCGATGATGGCAACGACACTGTTAAATTAAAAAAGCAGGATGACAAATGGTTGCTTGATAGTGACATAGCATTGCCAGTGGATTCGGCTCGGCTTAATACACTGTTTGCCTCCTTGGTTGATTTGAAGGCCGGCCTACCCGTTGCAAGCAGTGTCAATGCCCGCGAACAACTGGAGGTCGCCGACAAAAAATATCAACGAAAACTGGTGGCTAATAACGACACCGCCAACACTTTGCTGCTCGGCACCTCTCCAGGATTAAGGAAAGCACACCTGCGACGAGAAGGTGACAACAGAATTTACTCAGCATCATTGGCAATTTCAGACATACCGGTATCGGTTGACCAATGGCTGGATAAGTCTCTACTATCCATGAAAGATATCAATCGGATAGCAACCCATACGGCGACGTTCGAGCGCAGCAGTACTGGGGGTGTTGAAGCCTGGACAATGTCGGGTAATGACGATGAAGATAAAACACTGGATACCGAAAAATTGACCGCCGCCCTAAAAGCGCTTGAAAACCTTCGTGTGACCGGCCTCGGTGAACTACCGGCACATTCGAGCAACGATGTCAAAAAGGAAACAACGGATGAAAATGCCAATGAAGCGTCTGAAACCTTAGACCTTACACTCACTAATGAAGGTATTGAATTGCAGTTGTATTTACATAAAGCTGACAATAGCACGATCATAAAACGCAGCGATATTAATCAGGCATTTACAATACCGCTTTCGGTCTTTGATCAGCTCTCTGTTTTTGCATCCGACACCGATTGGCTGGTGGGTGTTATAGAAGAGCCAAAGGCTGAAGCAATAACTGAGGAATAAGGCGACAGCAGGTCATCCTTTTCAAAAATATGTGGAGGGTGGCCCGCTTTTTGTTTTTTTTGGCTATTTATTATCTTAGAAATGTACGGCCAAATTATAAAAAAAGGGACGAAGCCGTTTATAGTCTATCTCGCAATTGAGCGATAGCCCGGCATTTAACCTGCTGATCAGGCAACACCCGAAAGTGCTACCTGTGCGGACCATGAGGTGCGTGAAATTCACACTACCTCAGCGGCAATTGAATATCTGTTTCGCGTCGAGCCTACTGATCTTGAATCGTTTAACGCTTTATTTATAATGGTGTATGTTGTTTTGCCGTACCATTAAATGCGCAGCATCCAAGCGATAAATAAATCAGACCTGACTAAAAGCTTTCT
>CALHRQ010000237.1 GCA_938038175.1 uncultured Granulosicoccaceae bacterium
CGCCAGAATACCTCGATCAATATCGTATTCTTTTCTGTACCAGTCAGGCTGAAAAATCTCACCAGGTTGATAGCCAGCCTCCTCACCTTCAGAAACATAATGATAGGCAGGAAGAGTTTCATCCGGGTTCACATCTGCATAGGTTCTGCAATACCATTCCTGATCAAACAAGGCATTGGGTGCTCGTCCCTTAGCAGCACCGCTCTTGCAGTATTCAAGTAAGGGATTTTTTTGCTTGCCATACTGTTTCTGATACCACCTGGCATCAAACATCCCACTTTTTTCAAGCAGTGCCATACAGACCTTAAGTTGCTCCGGGGATTGTAGCGGACTTTCTGTTTTTATTAGATCCAGGTCAATTCCTGGAGTTAAGCGGCCACCTTGCTTGGCCTCCTGCACACCTTGCAAGACAAAATGTTCGAGTCCACTGGTGACGCTGCCATCTGCAATCGCAGCACGCACATCCATATTGGCAAGTAGGTATTGCTTTTCTTTAAACTGATCAACAACAATTGGCGGCAAGCTGACCATTTTATCTGATTTAATTTTTATAGCTCGAAGCCGTCTTTTTATTTCTTTGTTTGAGCTAGCCGCTTTTTGCCCATCACTGTTTTCCAGTGTATTTGCCGCAACGGTTAAAGCCATTCGGTAGTAGCTCAGTGCGTTATAGAGTCGAGAGTCAGACGACCCTGCATGAACTGCATGCAGATCATTGATGCTGATACGTTCATAGAGTTGATGCAAGTTTTCGGCAATGAGCCTGGCGTTATACGCCGCACTTTTACGTTTAGGTGAAAAATCAAAACGACGACCACCACCACGCAGGCGAAAGAAGCTTTTAGGAGACTCAAGCTCTGCCAGCAATTTACGCAAATACAGGTTTGCAAACTGTGCTAATTCAGAATCTTTTCCAGTGCTGGAGTTTGCACTTTCAACTGTTTCAAGGTAATCAGTTAAGCGGACGGTTTCCTTCATCACACGCGTATACAAAGGCATTAGCACACTTGCTACCTTACGTTCATGCATGGATCTATTTGAGAACATTGACCACCCGTATTCAATTATGCTGGAGCGATTTCTCGCAGATTACTTTGCGATAAAATGCAAATTTACTGCCATTCGCGTTAAAAATCAGAGCCGTACGGCAACTGAAGTCGCAATGGCAATTTTGTATAGGATGTCGACGATTGTTGACGCTATTTGCAGATTTTTGACAGGTACTTTAGGCAGGACAATAATTTCATCACCCTTGCGTACTTCGGGGTTTTCACCGCTGGATACCTCACCATTAGCGTGTACCAGCACGATACGTTTGGTTTGTGCCTGATCTGTGAAGCCACCTGATCTGTCAATGTAATCGCGCGCACGGCGACCTTCAGAAAATAACATTGCCTGCGATACCAACACTTCGCCACTGAGCAGAACCGAATCGCTTTGGCCCGGTATGGTTATGGTGTCACCCGATTGCAACAAAACATTGGCGATATCGCCATTACTGGCGACAACTAATCGACCATTTGGCTCAACACGACGCGCTCTTTGAACAAACTGGCCAATCAAGGTTGCTTCCTGTGCGCGAATTGCGGCTTCACCATCAGTTTGTGATGAAGCTGTAAGGTATCGTGCTTCCAGACGCTGCAAACTCTCATCCAGCGCCGCTTTTTGTCTTGCTGCAATGGAGACGCGTTTGAGTGAAACCGAAGCAGCATCAGACAACTCTGTATCTACCTCGATGTAATCGAGCAGTTCTTTTAAGCGGGTGTTTCGAGGAACAGCAAATCGAGACGGCCCGCGATGCGCACCTTCTACCTCAACAACAATCACTTCATCATGCTGATCAGTTCGAAAATGTACCTCATCACCGTTTTGTAAGTCCATCAAACGAAATTCAGCAACAGGAATGTAGCTGGAAAAAGTCTTTGCGTTACGCACGCCCGATACACCCACAAAACCAACACTCGGATGTACCAACGCCATTTGCATAATGTCGGATCCGCTAATGCCAGCCTCTGCCAATTCAAACAAGGCAGCATTACTGACATCACCTGTTACTTGAATAGTCGCACCGCGTGCACCAACCACAATCGTATCGCCATCCTGAAACTGCACTTGAGGCATAAGGCCTTTTGTTAAAAACGCATATAGATCAATTGACGCGATTGGGGTACCACTACGCAACACTTGTATATCACGGTAACTGCCACGAGTGCTGTTGATTCCACCCGCACGATCAATAAAATGTAAGGCTGAGTTAGACGGAATACCTGCAAAACGTCCTGGGTTTTCTACAAAACCTGTAACAAAAACAGCGACTGGCTGGGAGCCATCAAGGCTTGTATAAACACGAACATTATCGGTAAAAACAGTGGCTACAGATTGCGAAACACGGCTGTTAAGATCACGGTTTAGAGTACCAGCTACCTGAATCGGCCCCACCGTAGGAATGAAAATATTACCTTGCGGATCAACCGTGAGATGTTCACTGAATTGAGTAGCACCCCAGATACGCACCGCCACACGATCGCCAGGCTGCACGACATAATCCGGGTTTAGGCCGTCTTCTCTGTCGTTGGTAAAACCACCATTAAAAAGGTTAACGCCAAAAGGCTGCACCTCATCAATACCCGATTGCGCTTCTTGCGCCAGAAGATCAGAAGCACCCTCCGACGGTACTGCTGCAGCGTCAAGGCTTGAGCCACCGACAGACTGTGCGAATACAGGAGACGCTATTCCACACAATACAATCAATAACAAAAACAATCTTTTCACAAACGTATCCAGCAGGCTTTGAATTACGAAGAGTGCAGCAATAACTGAGCCGCTAGCGTCCAATATGGTCTTTTAAGGCCGACCACATGAGTGCGCCAATCATGTAAAAAAGGAATGAAAATATCAGCACCGTCATAATTTCATTAAAACGTTTCGGCTCCAACGCATCATCTGGCAGGTTGGGCTGTATAAACGTTATCAGGTACAGTTTTTTTCGTTGCGCTTCGATGCGGGCCAATTCGAGGGATGCCAGGGCAGAGGCATACTGCTGTTGAGCCATTTCCTGTTCAAGTAACAGGGGCTGGAAACTACCGATAAGATCATTCATCTCATTACCACCCTCATTACCACCGACCACTCGCCCTTTTTCGAGGCTGAGTTGTCTTGATAATGCATTGACGCGGTTTTTCAATGTAACAACATCAGGGGAATTCTCCCGCATAAAAGCACGTTTTTCAGACAACTCTGCTCGCGCCTCTATCAATTTGGTTTCAATGCCTGTGACAATACCCAATATGGCACTGGATTCTGCTGTCGGGTTGAGTGATTGATTTTGGTTTTGAAAGGCGGTTAATTCGGCACTGGCACCATGCACTTTTTCTATTGCACGCGCCATTTCGTTGCGGGCTGTTTCCAGCGCATCCTCTTCGATACGCGATGACAAGGTATTAACCAGCTCTTCGCTAAGTTCGATGATCAGCTCGGACAGCTCCTTAGCTATTTCGGGTTTGAATGCACGGACTTTAAGTGTAAGTACATCGCTTGAGCTATCACGCAAAAGCTCAACCTTCGAAGTGAAATATTCCAGCATGTCCTCGTTTGTTGCGTCTTCGCCGAGCCTTGAGAGGATATCCACATCACTTGCCCCATAATGGGAGACTATATCCAGCCGTTCACGCACGCGTTGCAACATATCCAATGAATGTGCGTAGTCTGCAACGACCATTGAATCCTGCCCACCACCAGAAGCAATAGGTGACGCCAGCAAAGCGGCAAGCCCGCTTATTTGAGGGCTGGCATTGGCAGAGCGAATGGCAAAGCGCGATTCAGATACATAAACATCGGACGCCACAAAGCCAAAATACAATGCCGCAATCAGCGTTGGTATGCCAACAATAATCGCAATACTGCGTGTAACTGCGTTCATGAGTTATGCGGCTCTTGTCTGTAGAAAGCTGTAGAACTGCAAAGCTTCCTTAAGATCATCATATAAAGTCAGGTTGCCATCATGCAGGATTGCGGCCATGTCACAATTTCGACGAATGGTTTGCTCATTGTGCGAAACAAGGATGACCGATGCATGTGCTCGTCGTTCTTCAAAAGCAAGCCGAAACTTTTCCCTGTAACGAGCGTCGCCTGTTTCCAGTGCTTCATCCACTAAATAGTATTCAAAGTTACAGGCAAGGCTCACCGAGAATGCAAAACGGGCACGCATACCGGCAGAGTAACTCCTGAGCGGTTCATCAAAATATTCATCAAGCTCAGAGAATTCTTGCGTAAAGGCCTCAACATACTCAGTGCTTTCGCCATAAATACGCGCAACAAAACGTGCGTTTTCTCGCGCTGTTAAATTGGTTTGAAACCCACCGGTGTAGCCAAGTGGCCAGGATACCCTGCCCTTGCTCACAACAAAGCCAGTATCAGGCGGCTCGGCATCGCCAATAATGCGGATAAGCGTTGATTTACCAGCACCATTCAAACCCAGAATGCCAACACTTTTACCAACCGGGAACGTTAGGTTGACATTGTTAAGCACAGTGTTAACGCCCGCTGATGTTCGGTAACGCTTGGTGATGTTAACCAGTTTTATCACAAGCCGACAATCGCTCTTCGGCGCATCGCCTGATGGATAAGCAAACCAGCGGCAAGCATGGTAACTGCCCAGATTGTGGCATAGCCCCAATCACCGTATGGCGATTCAAATTCGTAAAAAAATGATGAGCGCAGGCACTCAAGCACATGTGTTATCGGGTTGTACAACATATATTCCCGAAACGGCTGGGGAACACTCCCTACGGTAAAAAACAAGCCAGAACTTAAGAATAAGGGCCGCCCCAACAATGCACTGGATACCTGCCGTATTGATGGCATGAGTGGACTGATGCTGGCAAACGCAAAGCCCATACCTAAACCCATCATGGCCAGTAGACAACAACCTGCCAGCACACCCAGCGGGCTTTCGATGCGGACCTCAACCAGCGATATATCAACCATCAAAATCAAAAAAGCGAAGACACCGGCCAGTATCAGTACTTCTAAAATACCGCGCGCAATAATCACATCAAATGTGGTGACCTGCGGAAAGGCAAACAGCTGCTTGTTGCTCGATATCGCACCCTGCATTTGCTGCATGGTGCTGCGAAACAAGGTAAAAGGCACAATACCGGTCAACATAAAAGTAACGAGCGGCATGCCACTGGGATTGTCACTTCGTAAAGCGGAAAACAGAGCAACAAAAATTGAAACCATCATGATGGGTTCAAGCACAGCCCATAAGAAACCAAGCTTGTGTTCGCCGTAGCGGGTTTTAGTTTCTCGTAATACTAATGCGCCAATAACGCGCGACTGGGTGTTGAGCGCATCAACAATGGAGGCTAAGGTAAGCTTCGGTGCGTACGATGCTGATGTCTCCTGCATCTCTATTCACCGTCTTTAACCAGATAGGCAGGCAACTTTATTACATCACCGCTTGCCAGGGTGCGCGCATCATCAATACGATTAACTGCAGCAATAACCTGCCAATTGAGCGCATTACCCGTTAGGCGCTTTGAAAAACGCCAAAGATTTTCGTTTTCTAAAACAGTTCGTTCTACCAATTCACCGTAACTGTCAATTGAGGGAAGTTCTTCAACTTGCGGCGGCGGCTCTATAACGTGTTCACCAGGAACGTGTACATCCGGCTGTTCAAGTGAGACTGGCCCAGAGAGAGATTGTCCGGATACAGTGGTTTCGAAAGGCGCGTCTTGTAAGACTATCGCTTGTCCATCAGACAATGTTGAAACTGCTTTTATACTCGGCGTTTGTGTAACGGTTCCGTCATTGGGCAGATAAGCACCAGGCACAGTGCTCTGATTGACAGCCGCTGTGGAAATTAAATCCGTTCCCGCTGCGTTATTGCTTACGCTAAGATCCCGTGCAAAATGCCACAAACCATTGCTGCTCTGACACAGTACACGCGCAATCTCCCGGCCATTGGCATCGCTTAAACGCCGGCAGGTTTTTCCGCTCGCAGAGGTATAACGACTGCGTACAATCACAGTTGAATGCCCCAGCACATTAGCATCTGGCAGCGCAATCGCAGCACCAATGGATGCATTGCCGATCAAGTCAGCCAGTGTATCGGGAGTATTGTTAACCGATACCGGCACAGAGACGCCAGTCGCGCACGCACTCAGCATAAGCGATATGACAACCGCCGTTAACGTTCTTAAGGAAGTTAAAACCATGTTGAAATCAGGAGCAAGAAGCGTGCAATAGATCACGCTTTTAAGTGCTTATTGCTTGTTATCTGCAAAAATCTCAAGCAAGCCACAAACCTCGTCTTCGTAGCCTTCGCGCGCATCCGTTACAACCAAAGCGCGGATTTTGTACTTGCGCATCAGTATTTCTGCATCTGAAACCATCGCATTGGCTGAGATCGTAACGGGTACTGGTGTCATAAATTTCTTGACCGGCTTGTCCATCATGGTCGGATCCATAATGAGCGCACGACGTAAGTCACCGTCTGTCAAAATGCCAAGTAGCTTGCGGCCATCAACAATGATCGCCAAACCAAGCCGACCTGATGTCATGCAAAAAATCGCTTCGCGTACCGTTTCTGAAGAACTGATCAGAGGCAGGTTCTCCGTGATCATCGCCTCACCAACGCGAGACAGGAGACGACGCCCCAACATACCGCCCGGGTGGAACTGAGCAAAGTCGGACGGTTTAAAGTCTCGTGCTTTAATCAGGCACACCGCAAGCGCATCACCCAAAGCCATAATAGCCAGCGCTGATGTGGTTGGTGCAAGGTTGTTTGGACAAACCTCGCGTTCAATGTCGGCGCGCAGAACAACCTCTGCCTGTCGGCCCAGCGTTGTATCACTGGCGCCAACAATGCCGATAATTCGATTTCCAAAATATTTTAATGACGGCATGAGTTTGACGATTTCTTCAGTTTCTCCACTGTAGGAAATCAGCACGACAAGATCATCGGCCGTAATCATGCCAAGATCACCATGAATGGCCTCACCCGGATGGACGTAAAAACTCGGTGTACCAGTGGATGCGAAGGTTGCGGCGATTTTCTTTCCGACAATGCCGGACTTACCCATACCTGTAATGATGACACGCCCTTTACAGCTTAATATCAGTTTGACTGCATCATCCAGCTCAGCGCCAATATAATTGGCGACCGTTACAAGCGCCTTGCTTTGTATCATTAACGATTCTATCGCCACCGGAATAAAGCTGGCGGTATCATCATTTTTGTTCAGGTTTCGCTGCGCAATGCTCATGGTGTTCTTGTTTCTACATCTGTAAATTTCACCATGGCTAGTTGCGAAATCTGGGCCAAGAACGCACTGTTTTGGAACTTTACTGAAGTAAGCTGTCAGGTTTAAGCTCAATATGACCAGAAAACTACCGTATTTAAGCCGAAAATCGCCACAACTAACTGAATTTACGCATCAACCAGCCATCAACCAAGCCATCAACCACACAACAATCACGCGTCAATAAAACTTGAATCCGGCGCCACTGAATATGCCTTGGCTAAAGCCCAGCGCTAACCCTATTGGCCATGGCCAGAGCCGATTCTCTGTCGCCAGATAAACAGTTGATGTGCCCCATTTTACGACCTGGCCGCGCGTCCAACTTACCGTACAAATGCAGATGCGCACCAGATTCTGCCAACAGCGCTTGCCAATTGGGTGAGCGCCCTTCAGGCCAACTGTCTCCGAGTACATTGAGCATGCACACAGGGCTAAGTAAATCTGTTGCGCCAAGAGGCAGTGCACAAAGAGCCCTTAGTTGCTGTTCAAACTGAGAACAAACGGTTGCATCCAAGGTGTAATGACCACTGTTATGTGGCCGTGGTGCCATCTCGTTAAACAATAAGGCCTTGTTTTCATCGACAAAAAATTCCACTGCCAATACACCCTGGTAGTTCAGGCCATCGGCGAACAACACAGCTAAACGCTGCGCTTCTTTCGTCAAATTTTTCGTTTCCGAAGCAGGTACCGTGGTGGTGTGGAGAATGCCATTGCTGTGTACATTTTGCGCCACCGGAAAACACATAGAGACACCATCTGCACCGCGCGCTAAAACCACAGACAACTCACTGCGCAGTTGGATACGTTGCTCCAGTACACATGGCACACCGTTTAGCTCGTTAAACGCACGCCTCACCTCTTCCATGTTGTGGCAGGTTTGCTGACCCTTACCGTCATATCCCAGGCGAGTGGTTTTTAATATGGCAGGAAAGCGCACTTCTGACTGAGCGTTATTCTCAGCTTGCGCAATATCTGTTTCAGATTCGAGTAAAAGATAGGGCGCTGTCTCAAGACCAAATTGCCTGGCAGTTTGCTTTTCAAGGTGCCGATCCTGTGCAATCGCAACAGCACTTTTATCCGGCGCAACACGCGTAATGTCAGCAACGGTCGCAAGGCTTGCGGCAGGCACATTTTCGAATTCTGTGGTGACCGCATCACAGGCATTGGCCAGTTTTTGCAAGGCATGCTGATCGTCATAGGCGGCAACGATTGTGTGCTGAGCTACCTGCATGGCAGGGGCACTGGCATCGGGGTCCAATACCCAGGTGATGTATCCAAACCGCCTTGCTTCCAGAACAAAGTAGCGTCCAAGCTGCCCACCACCGATCACACCAACAGATGCACCAGGTAACAAGGGTGTTAGTACAGTAGACATTATAACGGTAACTCTTTCGCGCTGGCTTCAGCCGTTAGATTGGAGCGATAAGCATCCAGCTTTTTCGCAATACCAGCATCGTGAACCGCGAACATAGCCGCAGCAAACAAGGCAGCATTGATCGCACCCGATTCACCAATGGCAAAGGTTGCCACAGGTATGCCTTTAGGCATCTGCACAATCGATAACAGAGAGTCCTGACCTTGCAGGTGCCTGGAGGCTACCGGCACACCCAGCACGGGTATACGGGTTTTCGCAGCCAGCATACCGGGTAAATGTGCCGCACCACCAGCACCCGCAATGATGCAGCCAAGGCCATTGACCTGCGCATTTTCAGCGTATTCAAACATGGTATCTGGCATGCGGTGCGCTGATACCACACGTGCATCATAAGCCACACCCAGTTGTTCTAATGTGCTCGCCGCACCTTGCATGGTTGGCCAGTCACTGTCGCTGCCCATGACGATGCCCACTTTGACCTCGGCCATAAGAGTTGTTCACCTGCGTTTTCGGGTGTTTGAGTATACTTGACCTAACACCGACGCTGACAACTTTGCCATGACCACTTCCGGCCTGCATACCTCTTCTTTACGCACACTCGAGCTGCATTACCGCGGCAAGGTGCGAGATATCTACACAATCGATGACAATCATTGGCTGATCATCGCAAGTGACAGGGTTTCAGCCTTCGATGTCATCCTGCCTAATGTTATCCCTGATAAAGGCAAACTACTGACGAAGCTTGCGCTGTTCTGGTTTGAACGCACGGCACAGCAGATACCTAATCATCTTGCTGCAATGTCGCTAGAGGAAGTCCTTAAAGACCCGCAAGATCTTGAGCAAGCGCGCGGACGCAGTATGATCGTCAAACGTTTGAAGCCATTGCCGGTAGAAGCGGTTGTCAGAGGCTACATCATCGGTTCTGGTTGGAAAGATTATCTTGATTCTGGTGCTATCTGTGGTATCGAACTGACCAAAGGTTTAAAGCAGGCGGATCAATTACCTTCAGTCTTGTTCACACCGGCCACAAAAGCCGCCCTGGGTGATCATGATGAGAACATCAGCTTTGAAACAATGATCGAGACTATTGGCGAGCCGTTGGCGATTCAAGTGCGTGATATCAGCATCAAAATCTACAAAGAAGCAGCAAGCTATGCACTTGATCGCGGCATTATTATCGCTGACACAAAATTCGAATTTGGCCTTGATGAAAACAATACACTGACGCTGATGGATGAAATACTCACACCGGATTCATCTCGCTTCTGGGAAGCCGAGTTATGGCAACCCGGTACCAGCCCTGCCAGCTATGACAAGCAATACATGCGGGATTATCTTGAAACAGTGGAAGGCTGGGACAAGACCGACCCGGGGCCGGTCTTGCCAGATGAGGTTATTGCGGGCAGCTTAAGCCGCTACCAGGAGGCGATCGATCGCCTTACGCAATCGTGATGCGATCATCCAGATACACATCCTGAATCGCATGCAGTAGTTCGGCCCCCTCATTCATGGGTTTCTGAAATGCTTTACGGCCTGAGATCAAGCCCATACCACCTGCACGTTTGTTGATTACAGCCGTTCGAACAGCCTGCGCCAAATCGTTATCACCCGAACCACCACCAGAGTTAATTAAACCCGCGCGCCCCATATAACAGTTAGCAACCTGATATCGTACAAGGTCAACCGGATGATCAGTGGTGAGTTCTGAATACACTTTTTCGTGTGTGTTACCAAAGCCAACTTCGGTATAACCACCGTTATTTTCAGCTTGCTTCTGTTTAACGATATCGGCTTGAATAGTGGCTGCAAGATGATTTGCCTGACTGGTTAAATCCGCCGCAACATGAAAATCCTTACCGTCTTTTTTGTACGATGGGTTACGTAAGTATGCCCAAAGTACAGTCACCATACCCAGCTGATGAGCGCGGTAAAATGCTTCTGAAATTTCTGTTATTTGTATGCGTGATTCTGGCGAACCGAAATAGATGGTGGCACCGACTGCCAGAGCGCCAAGGTCGAAGGCTTGTTCAACCTGTGCAAATAAAGTTTGTTCGTACTTGACCGGTAGTGTCAGTGTTTCGTTATGGTTTAGTTTGACCATAAACGGAATACGGTGCGCATATTGACGTGATACCGCACCCAACACACCCAGCGTTGATGCCACGCAGTTACAACCGCCTTCAATTGCCAGTTCAACAATATTGGCAGGATCAAAGTAAACCGGGTTAGGTGCAAACGATGCACCAGCAGAATGTTCTATACCTTGATCCACTGGCAACATCGACACATAGCCAGTACCGGCTAAACGGCCAGAATTGAAAATCTGCTGCATTGCACGCATGGTGCCCGGGCCACGATCACTTGGCGCCATAATGCGAGAAACGTAGTCCGGACCCGGCACATGAATTTGTGCTTTGGGAATGCCTTTACAGGTGTGCTCTGTCAGATAACCGACTTCGTCGCCCAGCAGCGTTTCGATATTGCTCATGTATAAATCCTTCTCTAAAACAGGGATGTGTACCACCAGACCGTTTAAAGCGGGCAAGGTTGCACAAATACGATTGAGACGGCAAGGATCGAGCCAGTTGAATAAGGCTTATGAGGCCCTGTTTTTCAACATTGCGACTGCAGGCAAAGTTTTACCTTCGAGGAACTCTAAAAACGCACCGCCACCTGTTGATATATAGGACACTTGATCTTCGATGTCATACTTTTCAACGGCGGCCAGTGTGTCACCACCACCTGCAATGGAGAAGGCGTCGGATTCTGCAATGGCTAAGGAAAGCGTTTTGGTACCTTCGCCAAAGGCATCAATTTCGAACACACCTACCGGGCCGTTCCAGACAATCGTGCCAGCCTCTTTAATGATCCTGGCATAACTCTCTGCGGTGTCTGGGCCAATATCGAGCACCATATCGTTTGGCTGGATGGCATCACTTTGTCGGATGGACACTTCGGTGTCGTTTTTAAGTTCTTCTGCACAGACAACATCGCTGGGTACGGGTATGGCTGAACCCTGCTCCTTCGCTTGCTTGCTTAAGGCATTGGCATTAACGGTTAAGTCTTTTTCGTATAAGGACTCGCCAACGGATACGCCAGTGGCTGCAATAAAGGTGTTTGCGATACCACCACCCACAATGAGTTGATCAACTTTACTGACAAGCGTTTCGAGCACCGTGAGTTTTGTAGAAACTTTAGAACCACCCACAATAGCGACCAATGGCCGGCGCGGGTTTTCTAATGCAGACGACAAGGCATCCAGTTCTTTTGCAAGTAAAGGCCCGGCACAGGCAACCGGCGCATGCATGCCAACACCGTGTGTGGATGCTTGCGCACGATGTGCAGTACCAAATGCATCCATGGCATAAACATCACAAAGGCTTGCATAGTGTTTTGACAAGGCTTCATCATCGTCTTTTTCACCCGTATTGAAACGCACGTTTTCGAGCAAAACAATTTCACCATCAGCAAGTGTGGGTGGGGTTTCTAGGTAGTCGGTTACAAGGCGTACCGGTTTATCCAGCAGTTCGGATAAACGTTCGGCAACCGATGCCAGTGACGCCATCTTGTCTGGTTTGCCCTCTTTGGGACGCCCAAGGTGAGACATCACCATCACCTGTGCGCCGGCTTCCAGCGCGTATTGTAAGGTGGGCAAGGAGGCCCGAATACGCTTATCTGATGTGATTACGCCATTTTCCAGCGGCACGTTCAAATCTTGCCGAATCAAAACACGTTGACCCGACAAGGGAAGCTCAGTGAGCAATTTCATGATTTATTTAGCCTGCATTAGCGCTATGGCCGTATCGAGCATGCGGTTGGAAAACCCCCACTCGTTGTCATACCAGGAGCAGGCTTTAACCAGTGTTCCGTCCATCACGCGTGTCAGGCCAGCGTCAAAATTGGAAGATGTGCTGGTGTGATTGTAATCTATCGACACCAGTGGCGCTGCACTGTAGGCAAGTATTTTCCCATCAGCCGCAGACTCCATAATGCTGTTGATTTCTTCTACACTGGTTGCGCGACCGGCTGTAAAGGTTAAATCAACAATAGAGACATTGATTGTCGGTACACGCATGGCAAAACCATCAAGCTTGCCAATCATCTCGGGCAGAACCAAACCAACAGCGGCAGCGGCACCGGTTGTCGTCGGAATCATTGACATGGTGGCAGAGCGCGCACGACGCAGATCTTTATGGTAGACGTCCGTTAGCACCTGATCATTGGTGTAAGCATGAATGGTTGTCATCAAGCCCCCCACAATACCAACGGCATCGTTTAGTGCTTTAGCCATGGGTGCAAGACAGTTAGTGGTACAAGAGGCGTTGGAGATGATTTGATCGGATGCTTTTAGATCTGAATCGTTAACCCCAAACACAACAGTGGCATCCATTTCACCGCTGCCAGGCGCTGAGATGATCACTTTTTTAGCACCCGCATCGATGTGTTTTGACGCAGCATCACGAGTCCGAAAAGCGCCAGTACATTCCAGCACGACATCGACCTCCAGTTTTTTCCACGGTAGTTTGGCAGGGTCGCGTTCCGCATAGACTTTAAAACGATCACCAGAGACAAGGATCTCATCGCCTTCAACACTGACATCCTGGTTAAAGCGGCCGTGTGCCGTATCGTATTGCAGCAGATGCGCGTTGGTTTCTACACTTCCAAGATCATTGATGGCCACAATATCGATGTGGTCTTTAAGGCCAGATTCGAATACGGCCCGAAGTGTATTTCTACCAATTCGGCCAAAACCATTGATCGCAATTTTAATCGCCACTACACGAACTCCTGAAACTGATGGTTAACTTGGAATAACGT
>CALHRQ010000238.1 GCA_938038175.1 uncultured Granulosicoccaceae bacterium
GTAGTTAGTGCTTTTGCGTCATTGGTTTGGTTAACTCCTGCCACTAACAACATACCCGTCTTCAAGCTAGGCCTGGAACATGTGAGCTGCATAGAATCCCCAGATCGAGTCATTTTCCTTGATCGCTGTTTGTTGTCTTTGGTGTGCAATCGCATGGCGATCAACCGTATCCTGTGCGTTAGCCGATTGCAATCGGCGGTTTTGACAAATGTTCGTAATACACGTTTTTAATACACCTTTTTGAAACACGTTTTTAATATATTTTTTTAATACACGTTTTTAATATATTTTTTAATACACGTTAGTATTGAACGTTTGCAGGAAATGCGTGCAGATATACATCTGCAGTGAGCATTTGCAGTGTAGGCCTGTTTCTCATCCGCACCGATATCTACTGCGATCAAGCTATCCCAAAATCCTAACGTTTGCAATCATCCAGTGCCCGCAATAAATGATTGACAGCACTACCGTGAGTGACGAATACTCCAAGTTACTTTATCTTAATAATGTTTGTACTGGGGTCATGATCAAGTCCGCTGCCAGCGTACACAATCCACAAGGTAAGCATCGCATCGCGCTTGTTTGCGAGCATGCAAGTGCCTTAATACCGGATCACCTTAACGGGCTTGGGCTGACACGTGATGCACTGCAAAGTCATATCGCTTGGGACCCGGGTGCACTGCTAACAGCGCAGTTTCTGTCTCAAAAACTGGATGCAGTTTTAGTGGCAGGGGAGGTATCCAGGCTAGTCTACGATTGCAACCGACCGCCTGAATCGCCAACAGCCATTGTTGAAAAAAGCGAAGCTTATACTATCCCGGGAAACACCGACCTTACAATTGACGATCGGCAAAGTCGGGTTGATTCTGTGTATACCCCCTTTACCACTGTATTAAGCAACACATTGCAAGCACACCAAAACCCTATCGTGCTCACCATTCATAGTTTCACACCGATCTATAACGGTGTAACTCGCAAAGTTGAAATTGGTGTTTTGCATGATGACGACAGTGTGTTAGCAGATGCCATGTTGTCGTGCTCGCCTTCTCAGTACCGTGTTGAGCGCAATGCTCCGTATGGTCCGGTGGACGGGGTAACGCATACACTTAAACTGCATGCTCTCGCGTACAAGCGGCTGAATGCCATGCTTGAAATTCGTAATGATCTCATCGCCTCTGAAGAGGCTTGCGAGAAAATGGCGGCTACGTTGTCTGTTTGGATAGAGGAAGCGCTTGCCAACATGTCAATGGCAGGTGAGGGCACTGAGGCAATGATATGAAAGTATTGCGCTTTTACATCAGAAGTGTTGATGCTTTCAATCATGGCATTGGACGGCTAGTTATGTACGGTATTTTTGTCATCATGGGCATACTGCTTTGGTCGATGATCAGTAAAGCAGGCGAGCAACCATCGCAGTGGACATTGGAAGCAGCACAATTTGCCATGATTACTTATTTTTTTCTAGGTGGACCATACGCCATACAGATGGGCTCGCATGTACGCATGGATCTTTTTTACGATAACTGGACGGTTAAACGAAAAGCACTAACAGACTTTATCACTGTTTTTTGTTTGCTGACTTATCTCATTGTGATGTTGTGGGGTGGCTTAGGTTCGACAGCGTATTCACTGGGATATTTTGGTTCTGACTTTATCGGTTTTTTTATGGGACTGATTGACGGCTCCGAAGAGTCAGGTACGTTGGAGCGCAGTCGTACCTTATGGCGGCCTTATATGTGGCCTATCAAGTCGCTGTTGTGCATCGGCATTGTTCTTATGCTCTTGCAAGCTTTATCAGAACTGTTCAAAGATATTTTGCGGTTACGTGGTGAGGAACCATAAGCATGAGTTATGAAGCCATAGCGCTAGCCATGTTTGCAACCATGATGGTGCTGTTATTTTCTGGTCAGCGTGTGTTTGGTGCAATCGGCTTTGTTGCTGTCATAGCGGCGCTGCTATTGTGGGGTGATCGCGGCGGGTTTGATATTGCGTTTTCTCAGGCAATTAAAGTCATGCGTTGGTATCCCTTGCTCACCGTGCCTATGTTTGTATTTATGGGCTACATCATGTCAGAGAGTGGATTGGCAGATGATCTGTATCGTATGTTCCATGTATGGATGGGCGGCATAAAGGGTGGTTTGGCGGTAGGCACAATTGGGCTAATGGTTCTGATTTCAGCAATGAACGGGTTGTCGGTAGCGGGTATGGCCATCGGTGCCACCATTGCTTTACCAGAGTTATTGCGACGAGGCTACGACAAACGCATGGTCACAGGTGTAGTGCAAGCAGGCAGCTCGCTGGGTATTCTGGTGCCGCCTTCGGTGGTGCTTGTGCTCTACGCTATGATAGCAAGGCAACCTGTAGGGCAGCTTTGGTTAGCGGGTGTTTTACCAGGGTTGATGATGGCAGCCATGTTTATTTTGTATATTGTTATTCGGTGTAAGTTAAACCCCACACTTGGGCCAGTACTGGCAGCGCAAGAACGCGATATCCCACGCAAAGAAAAGTTACTGCTGCTGCTTGAAGGCTTGCTGCCACTTTATATCTTCTTAGCCATGATGGTGCCGTTTATTAATGGCTGGACATCGTTGGTTGAAAGCTCAGCAATTGGCGCAATCGCAGCATTTTCGGCAGCGGTCTTTAAAGGCCGCATGACCTGGAAAGTTTTGGATACGTCATTAAAGAATACACTTGGCATTACCTGCATGTTTATGTGGATTATTCTGGCAGCCCTTGCTTTTGGTGCGGTGTTCGATGGTCTCGGTGCAGTTAAAGCTATAGAAAATCTGTTTACAGAAAGACTCGGGCTCTCACCTTGGGTGATTTTGATTCTGATGCAATTAAGCTTTATTGTGATGGGGACGTTTCTTGATGATACTGCCATGCTGGTTATTGTTGCACCATTGTACATTCCACTTGTGGGGGAGCTGGGTTTTGATCTTATCTGGTATGGCGTTTTGTACACTATTACAACGCAGGTTGCGTACATGACCCCACCATTTGGATATAACCTTTTTTTGATGCGTGCTATGTCACCACCTGAAATTTCACTCGGCGATATTTATCGTTCAATTGTGCCATTTGTGCTGGTTATGGTGCTGGCTTTGGCACTGGTCATTGTTTTTCCACAGATTGCACTGTGGCTGCCGGAAACCGTCTACGGCAAATAAAAACTGACGGTATAACGATGTGTGGGGAAGAAGGATGAATAACAGACGTTCGTTTATAAAAAAGGCTGCGGTTGCTGTACCTGCTGCTGGTTTGATTACAGCTCCAGCAATTGCACAGTCCAAAATAAAATGGCGCTTGCAGACCTATGCTGGAACCGCTCTGGCTGAACACGTAATTAAACCGGCTATTGATACCTTTAACAAGATCGCTGGCGATGAAATGGAAATAGAATTGTTTTTCGCCGATCAACTTGTACCAACAGGCGAATTATTTCAGGCACTACAGCGCGGTACTATTGATGCCGTTCAATCCGATGATGATTCAATGGCTTCTCCTACTGAGGTAACCGTATTTGGTGGTTATTTTCCTTTTGGCAGCCGCTACTCACTCGATGTGCCAGTGCTGTTTAATCAATACGGGCTCAAAGAAATCTGGGATGCTGAATACAGCAAGGTTGGCGTAAAACACATCTCCGCTGGTGCCTGGGACCCATGCCACTTTGCAACCAAAGACCCAATCAATTCTCTTGAAGACTTAAAGGGCAAACGCGTATTTACTTTCCCAACAGCCGGTCGATTCTTGTCTCAATTTGGTGTTGTGCCAGTGACCTTGCCATGGGAAGACATTGAAGTCGCGGTTCAAACAGGCGAGCTTGATGGTATCGCATGGTCTGGTATTACAGAAGATTACACTGTTGGCTGGGCTGATGTTACCAACTACTTTTTAACCAATAACATCTCTGGTGCCTGGATAGGTCATTTCTTTGCCAACATGGAGCGCTGGGATGAATTGCCAGAGCACCTGCAAGAATTGCTTAAAGTGTGTATGGAACAAAGCCATTACTATCGCCAGTGGTGGTACTGGGGTGGTGAAGCTGATCTTCGCGTCAACGGCACCAAGATGCAATTAACCTCAATCCCTGATGACGAGTGGGCAACGGTCGAAACTGCAGCGGTTAAATTCTGGGATGAAATTGCATCCGAGTCTGAAACCAAAAAGAAAGTGGTTGATATCTTCCGCAAGTACAATGACGATATGCAAAAGGCGGGCAGACCTTATCGCTAGTACTTTAAACCAATAAGGTGTTCGTTGTGTCGATGGAAATTATTTTTGTCAAGAGCGTTGCAACTGCCGCTACTCTTGGTATTTCCATAAGTCTTTATCGCTGTCATGGCGAACACCTCTTTTAAGGACAACGGGCAATCACATCAATGAAAGCTATGCTAACGCTTGAAGCATTAAAAGGTGCTGCCAAAGAGGGCAAGATAGATACGGTGCTTGTATGTCTTGTAGATATGCAGGGCCGCTTGATGGGAAAACGATTCCATGTGTCTAACTTTTTAGAAAGTGCATGGGAAGAGACGCACTGTTGTAATTACCTGCTGGCTACTGATCTTGAAATGGCAACACCCGATGGCTATGCCTCATCAAGCTGGGAGGGTGGATATGGTGACTACATCATGAAGCCCGATCTAACAACACTGCGTGTATTGCCATGGCTTGAAGCAACTGCTCTAGTGTTGTGTGACATTATCGATCATCACACGCATGAGGCTGTACCTCATTCTCCAAGAGCAGTATTAAAAAAGCAGATAGAACGTCTCGATAAGTTGGGTTACAGTGCGATGATGGCAACCGAACTCGAATTTTTTCTGTTCAAAGAGTCTCTCGATGAAATTCGTCACCAACACTATATGAACCTTGAGCCCATCAGTGCTTATAACGAGGATTACCATATATTCCAGACAACAAAAGAAGAGCCGGTTATGCGTCGCTTACGAAATAGTTTGTACGCTGCCGGTATTCCAATTGAAAACAGTAAAGGTGAGGCTGAAAGCGGGCAGGAAGAACTCAACATCCGTTACAGTGAAGCGCTCCTTTGCGCTGATCATCATACAATAGCAAAACAAGCCACCAAAGAAATAGCCTGGCAACAAGGGCATGCAGCCACTTTTCTACCCAAGTGGCATAGCGACAGAGTGGGCAGTGCCAGCCATGTGCATCTGTCTCTGTGGAAAAACAAAAAAAATGCCTTTTATAAAAAAGCTAACATACATGGAATGTCCGAAACCATGCAGCATTTTGTAGCGGGTATGTTGCATTACGCAGCAGATTACACAGTGATGCTCGCGCCCTACGTTAATTCCTACAAGCGTTTTATGAAAGGGACTTTTGCGCCAACCAAGACGGCTTGGTCTGTGGATAACCGTACCGCTGGTTTTCGGGTTTGCGGTGAGAGCACATCGGCTGTCCGTATCGAATGCAGAATACCCGGTTCAGATGTTAATCCATATCTTGCACAGGCTGCTTTGTTAGCAGCAGGTATAAAAGGCCTAGAAGATAAACTACCGCTGGCTGATGCTGCCACCGGGGATTTGTATAACGATGACAATGTGCCCGGTATACCGACAACATTGCGTGATGCCATTTCTGTATTTAAAGAGTCAGATATGTTAAAAGAGGCTATGGGAGCAGATGTTGTTGAGCATTACACTCGATGTGCCCAATGGGAGCAAGACAGCTTTGATGTGGCGGTGACACAATGGGAAGTGGCGCGAGGTTTTGAACGCGCATGATCACAGTAGTGATAACAGTTAGTAATAACAGTTAGTGATCACAAGTCATGACCACAACTAAAGACGATTCTGTCATGGATGGTTGCGTCTACGTGATTTCTACGCTTATCAGAAGCAGTGCCACCAGGGAGAAAATAACCGCTGTAAAAAACACAGCCGTTTATTGAAGCGTAAGTTTTTTGAACCGTAAATTTTTTGAACCATAAGTTTATTGGAAAGGACAGTAAGTAGTACCATAATCTGATGCGCTCCAAATCATCTCATCAACCGAAAGTAACATCATGACATTAACAGGCAATTGGTCTTATCCAACTACAATTCGTTTTGGTACGGGCAGAATCAGCGAAATCGCAGAGGCTTGTGAATCTGCGGGTATTAAAAAGCCTTTGCTGGTTACCGACCGTGGCCTGGCAGAGTTGCCGATTACACAAAACACACTGGATATTCTTGAGGCTGCCGGATTGGGTCGAGCGATGTTTTCAGATGTCGATGCAAACCCCAATGATAAAAATGCAGAGGAAGGTGTGCGCGCCTATCGTGACGGTGGCTACGATGGCGTTGTTGCTTTTGGCGGTGGTTCGGGGCTGGATCTTGGCAAGGTTGTCGCCTTTATGGCAGGACAAACAAGACCACTCTGGGATTTTGAAGATATCGGCGACTGGTGGACTCGTGCAGATGCTGACGCCATTGCCCCCGTCATTGCTGTGCCAACCACAGCAGGCACCGGCTCAGAGGTTGGGCGTGCTAGCGTTATTTCCAATACAAATTCAGCCGAAAAGAAAATCATATTTCACCCGAAAATGCTGCCGGTAACGGTCATTTGCGATCCGGAATTAACGGCGGGTATGCCACAGTTTATTACAGCAGGCACGGGGCTGGATGCCTTTGCCCATTGTGTAGAAGCCTACTCCAGCCCGCATTATCATCCAATGAGTCAGGGCATAGCGCTTGAGGGTATGCGCCTTGTTAAAGATAATTTGCCTAAAGCTTATGCCAATGGCAATGATATGGAGGCGCGTGCCAATATGATGAGCGCTGCCGCAATGGGCGCGACGGCGTTTCAAAAAGGTCTTGGTGCCATCCATGCACTAAGCCACCCTATAGGTGCGGTTCATCATACTCACCATGGCACCACCAATGCGGTGTGTATGCCGGCGGTATTGCAGTTCAATGCTGACGCCATCAGAGGCCGTTTCGAGCAGGTCGCTGCGTTTTTACAGATTGATGGTGGCTTTGATGGCTTTTGTGCATTTGTCGACGAATTCAATGATCGCTTTTCCATCCCCAAAACACTCACTGATCTTGGTGTAAACAACCCGGATATCGATAAACTGGTAGATGCTGCCCTACGTGATCCAAGTGTGGGTGGTAACCCTGTAGAAATGACTGCCGAGAATACGCAAGCCTTGTTTAAGGCGGTGTTGTAATATCGACAGTCAGTGCTATGAGTGGCAGGGTATCTGTGTTGAATTAGCTTTATGCAGACACACACTTAGCGCTAAGTTATAGAGTATGTTGTAAGCTACGTTGCGTATCCCACAACTACAGAAACAGTTTTGCCAGTGGAAAAAATAAATACACTCGTCATAGGTGCCGGGCAGGCTGGGCTTGCTTTAAGTGAGCATTTGTCCAACAACGGTATACAACATATGCTGCTGGAGCGAAGCCGAATCGCAGAAAGCTGGCGCACTGCACGCTGGGATTCTCTGGTCGCCAATGGGCCTGCATGGCATGACCGATTCCCGACAATGGAGTTTGAAGGCGAACCACCAGATTCTTTCCCATCCAGAGACCGTGTGGTGAAATACTTTGAAGACTTTGCAAAACAGGTCTCTGCACCTGTGCGCTGCGGTGTTGAGGTGACACGTGTAAGCAAGAATTCCAAAGGTCCTGGCTTTGTTATCAACTTCAGAGAAGTAAAGGGTGTTAGCGATACTGTAAGTTGCAGTGGTGTTGATATTGATAGTAGCCGTAAGGTTGCTAGCAATGGTAATGGTGTTGGCGAAATCGAAGCGTTGCATGTTGTTTGCGCAACCGGCCCATTTCAAACCCCGGTTATTCCGCCAGTACTTCCAGCCACATTAGAAGACGAGCTTTGTGTAAAGCAGATGCATTCAAACGAATACCGTAACCCACAGCAATTAAAAAAAGGTTCAGTGCTGGTTGTTGGTGCGGGTTCATCGGGTGGACAAATTGCTGATGAGCTACTGCGTTCTGGTCGGCGTGTATTTTTATCGGTTGGCCCGCACGAACGCCCGCCACGAAGTTATCGTGGGCGTGATTTTGTCTGGTGGCTTGGTGTACTTGGAAAATGGGATTTATCAACTGTGGATCCTGATACAGCGCATGTCACTATCTCAGTCAGTGGCGCCAGGGGTGGTCACACTGTCGATTTTCGTGAGTACGCTGCGCGTGGTATGAACCTGCTTGGTATGACCTCGGGCTACCGCGATGGCGTATTGGAATTCGCGGATGATTTAAACGATACGATTAACAATGGCGATGCCAGTTATCTTGCCATGCTTGACGAAGCTGATGCCTATGTAGAACGAAACGCACTGGATTTACCGCTAGAGCCTAATGCGCGTACTATCTCGGCTGATCCTGAATGCATGATCAACCCCATACTGCAATTGAATTTACAGGAAGAAAACATCTCAACGATTATCTGGGCCACGGGTTACAGAAACGACTTTAGCTGGCTTGAGTGTGATGTGCTGGATGATCAAGGGAAGCCGGTTCATAGCCGAGGAGTATCTGGCGAACCTGGCATTTATTTTCTGGGCTTACCCTGGTTATCAAGGCGCGGTTCTTCGTTTATCTGGGGAGTGTGGCACGATGCAAAATACATTGCTGACCATATTGGCACTCAACATGAGTATATGGCGTATCATTTGTCTCGTCAGCGAGAACAATAGCCATCCAGTATTAAAATTTCAAGGTCATAAGCCTTTTTCTATTCTTTGGTTTTGTACTACCAAAGGCAAGTGAGCTTATGTCGTCTCGCTTTGTATAAAGAGAAACGCCTAACCATTCACTCAGGCCAGGTAAGGCTCTAATGGTGAAGTGCTTGTTTCCAAATTGAGGCGTGGATGTGCACTTAAGGCTTGCTGAAGCGAACCTGCTGTTACCCTCATACCGAAAGATCAAGTTGGACTTTCAAAGAAGCTGTGCTGTCTGATGCCATTACAAAGGCTTGCTCAGCTTGTTCCATTTTATAAGTATGCGTGATAAGTGGTGTCACATCGAGCATTTTATTTTGCATCCAGCTAACGCCAACCGCAAACTCTTCGTGAAAACGAAACGAGCCTCGCATCTCGATTTCTTTTGCAGTCAATTGTTGGACCGGTAGTGTCATGTCACCACCAAGCCCAACTTGCACGATCACTCCGCGCGGTTTAATCATTGGGATGGCCTGTGCCAGGGCGGCAGCAACACCCGTGCATTCAAAGTGTGTATCAAAGTAGCCTTTATCAGCAGCATAGGCATCCAGCTTTTTGGCATCCAAACTATCACCAACATTAATGGCATCAAGTGCACCAATCGCGAGCGCTGTTTTAAGTGGTGCTGCTGATATGTCGGTTGCGATAACCTGTTGCGCCCCTGAACGCAGTGCAACCATAATGCAAAGTAAGCCAATAGGGCCGCAACCTGTAACCAGCACGCGCTTGCCGATCAAATTTTGCGCCTGCCTTGCCGCATGGATGACGACAGCGAGGGGCTCGGCCATGGCAGCTTCGGCGGCAGTTAGTGAGTCGGCAACAATGCATTGGTTTTCATGTGCAATCAATGTTTGCCGAAATGCACCTTGTATGTGTGGGAATGGCATTGCAGATCCATAGAAGCGCATGTTAAAACAATGATGCTGTATTCCCTGGTAGCAATACTCGCAATTACCGCAGGGACGTGAGGGTGATACTGCAACCAGTTGATTAGCTTTAACGGATTTGACATCTCTGCCGACGGATGTGACGCGACCCGAAACTTCATGACCAAGGATCATTGGCTCTTTTAGCCGTACAGTGCCAAACCCGCCGTGGTTAAAATAATGCAAGTCAGACCCACAAATTCCACCACGCTCTATCTGTACCTGTACTTCATCAGGGCCAGGTTCGCGAGCATCAATGTTCTCCACTCGAATATCTTTGGCGGCATGGGCGACGATGGCTAGCATGTTTTAATTTATTCCTTAAGTGACTCTGAGATCAGCATCTTGATAATCTTGAATGTTGATCATCTTGAATATTTGCTCATGTTATACGAACAACACACAAACCCGTGTCATTATGCTCATTAGTATGCGGTGCAACTCAGGGTGATATAGTGAATGTTGCTGATAACATTAAAATAAAATCAAGTTATGAGGTTATAAAATTTTGAATCTATTTGATCTAACAGGACAAACGGCGCTCATTACAGGCTCATCACAGGGTATTGGCTATGCGTTGGCAGAAGGTTTAGCTAAAGCAGGTGCGCAACTTGTCCTCAATGGTCGCGATATCAACAAGCTTGCAAAAGCCGCTGATGCACTAAGCAAGGCGGGTGCTTCGGTTAGTTTCAGCGCCTTTGATGTGACCGATCATGAAGCCGTGCGCGAGGCCGTAGATAAGCTCGAGGCGCAAGGCACACAAATCGATATATTGATAAACAATGCCGGTATGCAACACCGTGGCCCATTGGAAGAGTTCGATCCGGCAGCGTTTGAACGCCTGTTGCAAACCAATATAGCGAGCGTGTTTCATGTATCGCAAGCGGCATCGAAGCATATGATTTCGCGCCAACAAGGCAAGATTATCAACATTGCCAGTGTGCAAACCCTGCTTGCAAGGCCTGGCATTGCACCTTACACCGCCACCAAAGGCGCTGTGGGCAATCTCACCAAAGGCATGGCGACAGATTGGGCAAAGTATGGGTTGCAATGCAATGCTATCGCTCCTGGCTACTTTGATACACCGTTAAATGCAGCCTTGGTGGCAGATAAAGAATTTTCCGCCTGGCTTGAAAAGCGCACACCCGCTGGTCGATGGGGTGAGGTAGAAGAGCTTGTTGGTGCTTGTATCTTTCTTTCTTCAAAAGCATCGAGCTTTGTAAATGGTCATACCTTGTATGTGGATGGCGGTATCACCGCCTCATTGTGATCAGGCATTTCGTTTTAATGGGTGTTACCAGCTGTGGGAAGAGCACGGTTGCGAGCGCTGCGGCAAAACGTATTGATGGCCAGTTTATCGAAGCAGATGATCTGCACCCCCAAGCCAATATAAACAAAATGCAGCGAGGCACACCACTAACTGATGCGGACAGATGGCCCTGGCTTAGTGTTGTTGGTGATGCTTTGGCTGCCTCTGGCACGCCCGCATTGGTCAGTTGCTCTGCGTTAAAGCGCGCATACAGGGATGTGATTCGAGAGCGGGTGAGGGGTAACGTCAGCTTTATTCAACTCGATGTTAGTCGAGATGTGCTGCATGAAAGAATGAGTGCCCGAACTGGACACTTTATGCCACTGTCATTGTTAGACAGTCAGCTTGAAGCGTTTGAGCCACTTGAGCTTGATGAAACGGGTATTGTGCTTGCGGCTAACCAGCCACTTGAGGCCACGGTTGAGGCCACAGTAAGGTATCTGCAATCTTGTGGTTAATTTGTCGGTGATTAGACCGTGCTTTTTTTAATGCTTATTTGCTTTGCTTGATGCTTGTATTGGTAAGTCTGGTATCTGTCGGTCTAAATGTATCTGATTTATAACGTCTATATCAAAAGCTTTTTTCTTATAAGGCGCACCAATAAAAAAGGCCAGCGATCTACAATCGCTGGCCTTCGTTTTTTCGAACTTCAGTGTTGAGTTTGTTTCAAGCTGTCCGCTGTTGAGCGAATCGGCTATCGAACCTAGTCTCTTTTATACACTCGTACATAATCAATTTCCAGCTCAGGATTATCAAAATTTCTGATATCTCGGCTAGTAGGGAAGAAATCACCATCGTCGCGACCAAGCCCGCCAACACTTGCTGGGTAGTTAGCCCAGGCTCCACCTATGGCCAGGTTGAGCGTGACGAACAACTCTTCGTTATTTGCAGC
>CALHRQ010000239.1 GCA_938038175.1 uncultured Granulosicoccaceae bacterium
CAAGCGGGTTATGAAAGCGCCACGACCTTAATGGCTGTCATGATGGCAGGCGCAAACTATATATGGCATTCGGCAGGTTGGAATGAGGCTGGTATGCATTGTTCCATGGCCAAATTTATTGTTGATGCCGAGCAATGCGCCATGGCGTATCGTATGGCTGAAGGCATACATTGGGATGATTTTGATGAGGCACTTTCTGCTGTTCGAGATATCGGTCCTGGTGGACATTATCTTGGGCATGAGCACACGCTCTCAAAATTTCAGGATGCTTTCTTTATGCCACGATTATTCGATAACAATTCGATAGAACAGTGGGTGGCTGATGGTAGTCAGGACCTTACTGAACGTGCGCTTAAAGAAGCAAAAGTCTTGCTCAATACCTACGAAGAACCAAAGCTTGATGTCGCCGTTGACGAAGCCTTGTTAGATTACATTGCAAGACGTGAGCGCGAGATTCCCGCAGTGGACGCATTGAATACTGATCATTAAAAATACTGGAATTTGAAGCACCGGAACAAGATGCATCAGGAATACATGCCAACTCGAAAAATCAATCGGAACTTACCGTGCAGGTAACTTGCTTCCCCTGCGATCCTGGTCCTGCAGCGTGGAACAAATTGCTGCCACCAGCAACAGCGCGTGCAATGCTTGATGCACATCTCACCGCCGACTGGTTGATCATTGGTGCTGGCTTTGCTGGTCTTTCTGCTGCACGGCGTTTGGCACAATTACATAAAAGCGATCGCATTGTGTTGCTTGAAGCAAGCCAGATAGCTGAGGGGCCAGCGGGTCGCAATAGCGGATTCATGATTGATGTGCCGCATGATCTCACCGCTTCTGATTATGCAAGCGTGCCAGAATCAGATAAGGGTCAGGGTGAGATCAGATTAAACCGAGCTGGTATTCATTTTGCGCTCGAAGCTGCTGCAGAATTCGCTATGGACAAAGAGTCCATTACGCAAAGTGGCAAGATTAATGGTGCTATGAGTGCGCGCGGTGTTGCTCACAACGCAGCTTATGCAAAATATCTGGATACATTGGACGAGCCTTACCAACTGCTTGACGCCGATGCGATGCATAAGATCACGGGCACAAGCTGCTATGTGGATGGATTGTATTCACCTGGTACGGTCATGATCCAGCCGGCCAAATACATACGCCAACTTGCTGATGCCATCGAATCTCCACTCCTTAGCTTGTTTGAACAGTCTGCTGTACAAGGCCTGGAAAAACGCAACGGCAGCTGGTGTGCAAGAACGCAGCACGGTTCAGTAACTGCTGCCAAGGTCATTCTATGTGTAAATGGCCATCTTGAAAGTTTTGGTTTTAGTCAACGCAAGCTGATGCATGTGTTTACCTACGCCTCCATGACACGTGCGTTAACATCTGCTGAAATAGACACCTTGGGTGGAGAGCCACAATGGGCGCTGACACCGGCTGATGCACTTGGTACCACGGTGCGACGCATTTCGGGCACAGGCGGCGATCGCATCATTGTCCGTAATCGTGCAACTTTTGATGCAAATTTAAAGGTTGATCAAAAAAGAATTGATGATGTTGCAGTTAACCATGATCGCTCTTATCAGGCGCGCTTTCCCAAGCTGCGTCATGTTGAGATGGAGTATCGTTGGGGTGGAAGGCTTTGTTTAACCCGAAATAATGTTTCAGTTTTTGGGCAAATAGAAGAAGGTCTTTTCTCGGCCTGTTGTCAAAATGGGCTGGGTACCGCAAAAGGCACAGTATCGGGTATGTTGGCAGCTGAGCTTGCCAGCGGAATTCCTTCAGCTTTACTTGTCGATCAATTTGCTGATGATGAACCAAAAAAACTACCAATGGAACCTCTTGCATCAGTAGCCGCTAACGCACTTTTACGGTGGGGTGAATTTCGTGCAGGTAAAGAGTTGTAATGTCTCGATTTTGGCGGCAGATGAAGCAGGCTTTATCACTAGCCAGATTTATACTTTAGATGGTGGGCGTATGGCGAAGCTTAGCTTGCCTTTGTACTGAGTACGGCACATGTTATTAATGGTTCTTTGTTCCAATAAAAATAGTGTTGTTAAAAAAGTACAGGTTCAATAAAACAAGTGTTATGAAAAAAACAGAACTATATAAACAGAGAGAACTCATCTTGCCAACTGCTATCAAAATTTGCAAGATCAGGAAAGATTTCAGATAGATCGCTATTGCTCAAACCCATCCACTGGCCCAGGGATGCACCAAATTGATTTATTGACATCTCCGGTATAACACGTCCCTTGTCGCCAGCATCATCATCAGCTCCGGTAAGGTAGCTGGGTAATTGCCCCAGTAGTTGTCCACCGTTTACAGCACCACCCAGAACCATGTAATGACCACCCCAGCCGTGATCTGAACCGTCACCGTTGATTGTCAGAGTGCGACCAAAATCCGAAGCAGTAAAACTGGTTACCTGATCTTGCTTTCCAATTTCTTCGAGTGTGGCATAAAAATCGGCTAAGCCTTGATCAAGTTCACTGACTAGGCTATCAAAGCGAATTGCCTGGTTATCGTGCGTATCCCAACCGCCCATACCGACGAAAAAGATTTGCCGTTGCATGTTCAGATCGGACTGACCTGCAATAAGGCGGGCCACCATCCTTAATTGAGCGCCGAGTTTGCTGCCAGAATTGTACGGCGTGTTAAAGTTCTCATTCTGTTCCAGGGCCGAGAGTAAAGCACCGGAAGCGTCAATTCCGCGTGCAGTGGCAATGGCTGCCTGTTGTTCAAGCGCATGCGTACGTTGTAAAGCCAAAATCTGCGCTAAGGTATCAGCCCGTGCAGAGTTTTGATTTCCACCGTTTTTAACATCCATAAACGACATCGGCGTGAGGCCGAAGTTAGGGTTGAGCGTGAGTGGCGTGCTGGCATTGCCTGGCAACCAGTGATTGCTGCCATTGAGAGAAAAAGTGGGTGGCAGTTCTGCGCCATTGTTAGCTTCGATCAGTAAATCTGCCATACGCCCACCCCAGCCACTGCTTACGATGCTGCTCGGTTGGCTGCTGATGCCTTTTAGCCATTGCTCTTGTTGGTGGTTGTGCGCAAATAAATCTGCTGGTATAGCCTTATTGTTTTGGTAATGTTCGCGCGTGACGGGTGTAATGAGATTACCGACATTGCTGACAACAGCCAGCTTGCCATTGTTGTAAAACTCATTGCAGTTGCTCATATTGGTATTGAAGCCAAAACCTGCATCAACCAGAGGCATTAAAAGCGTGTCTTTGTCTATGGCGAGATTGCCACGGCTATTTATATAGTTGTCGTAGCGGGCCTGTTCGGTGGGCACGAACATGTTGAATGAATCGCTGCCACCATAAAGAAAAATGCAAACCAATGCCTTGTAATCAGATAAGTTACCGTAATCGCCGGCTGCTGCCATGGCGTTACCCATCAGGCCCAACTTGCCATTCATGGCAGCAATTCCGCATCCCATCACTGATGTCGCAGCCACTTTCTTTAAAAACTGTCGGCGTGCTTGTAGATTCCTTAGATTGTTCATGCTTTGATTACTCATACTATTTCTGCACCAGGTAATCTGGTGATGCCATGATCAATGAAATTGCATCGCGGGCACGTTCGTCCAGACCTGCAGCATCGTTTGGTAGCTTGTTCAAATGTGTAGTCAAAACTGAACGCAGTGCTTTGCTCATGCTACCGCTAAGCAGAATGATATCAAGGTGATCGAGTAAAGCGTCTACATCCTCAGCCAGCTTGGTTTCTACGCTAAATTCCAGATAGCTTGGATTGAGTTCTATTTCGTAAGGCGTGTTAGCGTAGTGCCTGTGAATCTGGCTATTAATGCGTGTTGCTGTTGAGAGCATGTTTGTCTCGGTAAAAATCTGAAAAACCGGTGCCACAAGGCCAGCACTTTGAACCGGGCCCAGTGGGCTGTGTGATGGTTGATAAAAGTTGAACACTGAAGGAGAGCGCAATACCGCCTGACCTGTAATCGCATCCAAATTATCGAGCGATGGTGAATAGGTGTTGTATTCGCCGTGATCAGAGTGTTTGCCAGGGGTTATTTTAAAAGCGCGCCACAGATGGGATAAGCGCATGACGGGTTCGCGTAGCTTGCCAAAGTGGGGGGCTCTGGTCTCGCTTCGGGCTTCTTCATCCAGTAATATTTGTCGCACTACAGATTTTAAATCACCGCG
>CALHRQ010000240.1 GCA_938038175.1 uncultured Granulosicoccaceae bacterium
TTGATGTTAAACGGGAAAAAGAACTGATCGCACTTATCAAACGCGCCATTGAATTTGGCAGCGGTGTAGTCAAAGTCAGTAGCTCGCCCAAAAACGAAACCTTGTTTTCAACATCACGTGCCTGCAGTAGTTGTCAGCGCAGTTTTCCAGAATTAGACCCGCGCATGTTTTCATACAATTCAAAGCACGGCTGGTGCCCAGATTGCTACGGCACAGGTCAGTACTTGATAGATTTTGACGAAGAACAAAGTGGCGAGGAAGCCAGCTGGCGTAACAATGACGAACAAGATGACAGCGCACTTTGCGATAGTTGCGAAGGCTTACGCCTCCGACCTGAATCTTTATCGGTGTATTTTAAAGACTGGAATATAGCCGAATTTGCACAGCTCTCGGTTAGCGATGCCAGCAAGCGCTTTGGCAGCATGAAGCTTAACGAACGAGAAACGCTGATAGCGCGCGATAGCCTAAACGAGCTGACAGCGCGCCTGCATTTTCTTGAAGAAGTCGGCTTGTCTTATCTGACGCTTGATCGCTCAGCACCTACCTTAAGCGGTGGTGAAGCACAGCGTATTCGCCTTGCAGCGCAGCTGGGCTCCAATCTTCGCGGTGTGTGCTACATCCTCGATGAACCCACCATAGGTTTGCATCCGCGAGACAATCGCATGCTTTTAAAGACGCTCGATCAGCTACGTAAAAAAGGCAACACTATTGTAGTTGTGGAACATGATGAGGAGACTATCATGAGCGCCGAACATGTTATTGATATTGGGCCAGGCGCTGGTGTTCGTGGTGGTGAAGTTATCGCCACCGGTACGATCAAGCAAATAAAAAGTAACAAAGCTTCGGTCACAGGCCAGATGCTGGCGCAACCTTTAAAACACCCTTTATATAAACCCCGAGGCAAAGCTGAGAATACACTCAAGATCATTAACGCAAACCAGCACAACCTAAAATCGGTCACAGTAGAACTGCCATTACGACAACTGGTTTGCGTTAGCGGAGTATCAGGATCAGGAAAAAGTACGCTGATAAGAAGCGTCGTACACGACAACTTGCGTGTGCTCAATAGCCAGAAACGCAAACGCTCAATCGGCAAACCCAAGGGCTGTAAAGCGATAGAAGGCTGGGAGGCTGTTACGCGTGTACTCGAAGTAGATCAAACTCCCATCGGCAAGACACCTCGATCCTGCCCGGCAACCTATATCGGCTTTTGGGACAACATTCGACGTTTGTTTGCTGATACCACGGAAGCTCGCATTCGCGGCTATAGCGCTGGGCGCTTTTCATTCAACGTTGCAGGTGGCCGCTGCGCAGAATGTGATGGGCAAGGCATGAAGCGCATTGAGATGAATTTTTTACCTGATGTGAAAGTACCCTGCGATGTCTGCAATGGCGCACGCTTTAATAGTGAAACCCTATCAGTACTTTACAAAGATAAATCCATAGGCGATGTTCTCAACATGAACGTTGATGATGCTGTCTCTTTTTTTGCTGCTCATGACAGCTTACATCACCCACTAAAACTGTTACAGGATGTCGGGCTTGGTTATCTCACGCTTGGACAACAAAGCCCCACGCTCAGCGGTGGCGAAGCACAACGCATCAAACTGGTCAGCGAACTTGCCAAGGCCAAGCCGGTTTTACAAGACAGCAGTGGCAAGAGCATACTCAAACAAAACACTCTGTATATTCTGGACGAACCGACTGTTGGATTGCATATGGCCGATGTCGAAAAGCTGATACATGTACTGCATCGGCTGGTCAATGCCGGCAACTCTGTTTTTGTCATTGAACACAATCTTGATGTGATGGCAGAAGCAGACTGGATAATCGACATGGGACCCGAAGGCGGTGACGGGGGCGGTAAGGTAGTGGCCAAGGGGCCGCCCGCAAAAATAGCCGCTTCAAAACGCTCACGCACGGGAGCATTTCTGGCTGATTTGACAGGTTCGTAACTGCGCTGGAGAAGTTCTGCAAAACCACTCAAGCAGTCAGTTGCTTGAAGAACTGCAGCGAAACAGCCGAGTCATTTGACAGCCCGATAATGGAACAACTTTTGCGTATTACATCACAGTTCTCGAATTTCGAAGTTTGTGGTGATGCGACAAAACACATTCTGGCAAAGAGCCGTAGCGTACCGTGCTATTGCCTCGCGTCTAAAAAAGCAGCTTGATCATTACGCTATAAAGCGAGACATGCTGTTTTATATGACCGCACTGGCTTTGGTCTACGCGAGCATGGCCAACTTAATGACAAAGTCAGTATTGCAAATTGACGTCGCAAACACCCTCATTCCTGCCACGACAATTTTTGCAGAAAACCCACAGGTAAATGTGCCACCTAAGGCAAGCGCAACACGTTCAAATAATGCATTGAGTGTTGATTCTGTGGTTGATGGACGTTATGCATTGCTATCGTTCACCAAGCGATCGCCCGGCACACAGACCGACAACGATGGTTCCACATATGGCAAGCGCGGCCTGGCACTTATTAATCTTTCAGGCCACTTTAACAATACAAACCACTTTAATACCTTAGGTCACCAACCGTTTGCCCATGTACATTCAACCGCGAGGGCTGAACAGGACATTTTCCACGACGCCTTGTTTGCCACAGGTTATCCGGGCTCATTGACCGCGGCTGATCTTAAACAGCCCACTGCACCACTAACACTTGCGTTCGGCTTATCAGTAGCCGGCTCATCAGCTCCTGGCTTATCGTTCACTGAAAAGCAAAAGAAGACATTTGACATTGCTGCATACGATCATGTTAAGGAACAATTTGTTGTGGTTATTGATCCAGGACATGGAGGCAGTGACCCTGGTTCTATTGGCCATAATGGTCTGCAGGAAAAAGTCATCACGCTGGCTATTGCAAAACGTGCAAAAGAAATTTTAAAGGAAGAATCTGACATAAGCGTCGTAATGACACGAAATGAAGACAAAGGCCTGTCGCGCGCCAGCCGTGTGGAACGCGTTAAAAGAAGCAATGCAGACATGGTTATATCATTGCACCTTAACCACTTGCCACAGGCGGAAATCAATTTGGTAGAAACCTACTTTGCGAGCCATGACAATATTATTGAGAGCATCAAAATGCAGCGTGAAAAGCTTGCGCAAAATGATGTTCTAAAAACAGATACTTTGCCAATGCCGGATACGCGATTTACCGAAGGCTCTAGACGCTTAGCTAATATCATGCAAAGGCGGGTCTACAACGAGGTTGCATTGGACCACCCAGATACTGACAATGCCGGTGTTAAACAAGAAACGCTTTATATTCTGACGCGCAGTTTTACTCCGGGCGTACTGATCGAAATGAGCTGCCTGAGCAATCATCAAGAAGCGGAGCGTCTGACAGATGAGGCGTATCTTGACAGGCTTGGCCGCGCGCTGGCAGATGGCATCATTGATTATCGTAAAGCAGAGCACAAAAACCCACACCTTGACTTAGGCGTGTGATCAATGCACGCAACAGCGACCTGTAACGTGATGATCATCTCAGAAACATCCTGATTCCAAAGGCATCATGCAATCATTGATTAAGCAATCACTCACAGGTATTCAAGCCCCTGAGAGTTGTTGAACAGTAAACGCCCGTGGCGGTCGCCAGAGACGCCTCCACGGGCGTTTTGCTGTGTGCCACAACAACACAAACCAGACATCGAGCCACCCAATTTGGTTTACCTGTTGCGACGCTGATCTTAACGTGGGATATTCGCGCATGGACCAAGCGAGACCATTCATATGAGATACCCTGTCGGGCAAGATCCTGACCCACTTTACCCGCATAGTGAAAGCATGCATCACATGCTAAGCATCTCCATGCTAATGAGTATCGTCATTGGTGTTGTACTTCTTTACCTCGGACGACGCGGTAAAATACTTTGGCTCACGGTCTGGAGTTGCGGCCTGATTCTATGCAGTATCGCCTACCTTGTTCTCGATACCCTGAATTACTTTTAGAGCCACATGATCACAACCTTTGCAGTCAGCGGATACCGATCGTTGCATGATCTGATTATGCCGATGTCTCCGCTGACTGTAATAACGGGTGAAAACGGCAGTGGCAAGTCTAATTTGTATGCCGCTTTGCGCTTGTTATCGGATATTTCTCGTGGCCAAATGGGTAACGCACTTGCCATGCAAGGCGGATTGCCATCGACTCTTTGGGCTGGCCCGGAGACCATTTCAAAACGCATGGAAAAAGGTGAAGTTCCGGTGCAAGGTGGTCCTCGACAACGTACCGTCCGGCTTCGTCTTGGCTTTGCATGCGATGCGACATCAGGCTTAGCTGCTGGATACGGTTATCAGGCCGAACTGGGTCTGCCATCACCGAGCTGCTCTTATTTTCACCTCGATCCTGAAATCAAACGCGAAAGTATCTGGAACGGCCCTAAATGGCGTCGTGCCAGTGCACTGGTTGATCGCCACGGCCCGCTCCTCAAAAGACGGCAAGGTCGTAAATGGGAAATCATCACACAACACCTGTCAACGTTCGACAGCCTATTTGCAAGCGCTGGTTCTCCAATCGATGTACCTGAGGTGTATGCCTTGAAACAGGCCATCACCAACTGGCGTTTTTATGCAGACTTTCGCACTGATAGCCACGCGCCGGCACGCACTCACAGGCCTGCCACACGCACGCCTGTTTTGCATCACGATGGTCGGGACATTGCCGCGGCTATACAAACTATTATCGAGATAGGAGATGCCGAGGCACTGCATCGCACCATTGACGACGCCTTTCCCGGCAGCCAGCTGATCATTGATGCCCCGCAGGCTGGCATGCTCACCGTTGCACTACAACAACCAGGTCTTTTAAGGCCTCTCCAGTGCGCAGAATGGTCCGATGGCACTTTGCAGTATGTGTTGTTGTCTGCCGCCCTTTTAACGCCACGACCACCGGCGTTAATGGTGCTGAACGAACCCGAAAGTAGTCTGCACCCAGACCTGCTGCCAGCGCTTGCCAGGCTAATTATCAAAGCAAGCGAGCACACTCAGGTGTGGGTCGTCAGTCACGCAACTCGCTTGGTGAGTGCGCTTGAAGAGGCACATCAATGCTCAAGCATGCAGCTGGTGAAAAACCTCGGACGTACTCAAATCGCTGGACTACGGGATTTGGATAAACCCCCTTGGTTGTGGGCTGGGGGATGACGGGGATAAACCCCCTTGGTTGTGGGCTGGGGGATGATCAGTTCTAATTTTACTGTCGGTACTTTTGACGTTTTCGACGCAGACGCTCTACCTCAGCCTCAGAAGTACTACGACCAACTCCCCAAGTAATTGAGACAGATTTTGCTGGAGATGTCAGCTCGTCGCTCTCAACGCTGATCAGTATCTGATTTGCATGGAACTGCACTCGCAACAAACTTGAAATGAGCGCCTCTACCGATTGGTGGCGAACAACATACACACTGCGGTAACGATGCACACGCAGTTTTCCAAACTCTTTATCCAACAAAGCGCGGACTCGTGTGGCTATACGTCTTTTAGCTGAAGCAGAGAGGCCAGCCTTTACCAACACAATTTCATCGATTTCGACTGACGCTTGATAAGCAAGGTGCCGCCGCATAGAGAATAAATCTGCAGTACCCCTTTGCGAAACCGCACGAGCACGTTTTCGAGACTGAGAATTTGTATGACGGTTATTCACACGAAAACCAGAAAGCTCTACAACATTTTGACAGGACGAGGATACTGACTCTGACATGTTGTCTCCAAAGTTTTTCTAATCAGGTAACAAAAAGAACAAACTGCTGTGAGATCATTTTCAACTTAGTGGCCAGAATCGGACCGCGTAGTGGAAGGTTTGATCGTCTCTTTTCTTTTTACTTCTCTCTAGCTTTAAAATCTATCTAACTACTTTTAACCAAATTTATACGTCGATAACCCAAACAACCCGAGTTTAAACAACCCGCATTTAAATAATCTGCATTGACAAAATCCATATTGATAAAACCCACGCCTGCTCCTATCAAGGCAAGCACACACGTTTAACTTGTTAATAGATTTGGTTCAATTTTGTCGGTCTTCCCTGCTTACGCTATTACGACTTTTTGATAATTCTAGCGATAATCTCGGCGACAATTACATCAGCGACAATGGTTAGGGAAACAATAATGCCTTAATTATTTGCCTTAATCCAATTACTGTACTACGCCACCGTAGACGAGATTTTACCCTGATAATTTGTCGAGCGGCAACTGGAACGTTTATTTTGTGAATTCGCCAATACTTCGACTGAGTTGGCACAATTAAAATGCTTTTACAGGAAATTTACGAGGGAAAGCAGATTAAGTAGCTCGCATAACCTGATAGCCATACCCTACATTATGCAAATTTACAATGCTCAAATAGGACTGCATAAACTCAGTTAGCCGGTCTTGGTTGCTTAAACTTGGTCGCTTAAACTGATTTGCTTAAACTGATTTGCTCAAAAAATGTACACATTCTTAAGAATTTTATACAACTCTGGCCTGTGAATTTTGACTTCCTCTTTTGTCAAGCCTTCCAGCGAATGCGGAAATTTTAACCACTGCTCAGTTTCGTGGAGATAGTAGTCTGGCACACGTCCGGTTTTGTTGCGCGTTGGTTTATAATAAGGAACGGCAACGCGCACATTCTTGGGCATGTTACGACGCAGCAGCATGTTTAAACGACCAATAACCGCCTCCACACTGTTACCCGAATCAAAGACATCATCAACAATTAAAAGGTTATCTTCAGCGCTAATTTTTTTCACAAGATAACTGAGGCTAAACACCTGTACATGGCTATCTTGTTCGTCAATATTGTGATAAGACGATGTGCGTATAGCGATGTGGTCCGTTTCTACACCTCGGTAAGCCAGTAGCTCTTGAATGGCGATCCCCATAGGTGCACCACCACGCCAAATCGCCACAATAAAGGTGGGACGAAAACCACTTTTAAACACTTGTGCTGCAAGCTTGAATGAGTCTTCAAGTAATGCCTGCGCATCAATATAAACTTTTTCAACCATGCATTAACGACCACGCCAATAAATTTTAATCAGAAAGCAGAAAGATACAAACTTAAAGACCCACACGACAGGGTCATGAAGTACACTTTAGCATGCCAAGGCCTGTGAACTGACGCTGTGGAAACCAAACGCTACATCAATGAACAAGCGCTGCTCGAAGATGCCTATTCACTTGGCGTCAGTATTTATAACAGTGGCTTTAGACCCACGTTTATTGTTGGCTTATGGCGCGGAGGCAGCAGTGTTGGCATAGCTGTTCAGGAGTGCTTACAGTTTCTAGGCGTTGAAACCGACCACATCGCCGTCCGCACATCTTACCGGGGGCTGAGCAGCTACCAGCAAATGGTGGATAACCCCCAACAAGAGATCCGTGTGCATGGCACACAATATTTACTTGAAACGCTCAATCAGGAAGATGCGCTACTGATCGTAGATGATGTTTATAGCTCCGGACTCACAACGCGGGCCGTTGTCGACAGGCTGTCAAAACGACTGAAACACAACACACCGCACGATATCCGCATCGCCACCCCCTGGTACAAGCCCTCGCATAATCGAACCGACACAAAACCGGATTTCTTTTTGCATACAACAGAAGACTGGCTTGTTATGCCCTACGAAATGGCTGGGCTAACACACGAAGAAATAAAACAACACAAGCCATTTTTGATGCCAATCCTGTCCGATATGGAATCTGACTAGGCAAGACGCAACGCAACACCGTACCGGGCCAACGATTACAGACCATGACAAACGATATTTCTGTTTTTCTCAAAGGGCTTGCCATGGGCGCAGCCAACGTCATACCTGGAGTGTCTGGCGGCACCATCGCGCTCATTACCGGCATCTATTCACGCCTGATCAACGCCATAAAATCCTGCGATCTAACAGCGCTAAAATTACTATTGGCAAAAGACTTCACCGAGTTGTGGCGGCACACAGATGGGCGGTTTCTAAGCGCGATCATGCTTGGTGTCATCGTTAGTATTGTCAGCCTTGCCAAATTATTCGAGTTTTTACTCGAACACTATGAGCGTTTTACTATGGCGTTCTTTTTTGGCTTGATCTTGTTGTCTCTTTATTACGTTGCCAGGAAGATCACATCTTGGAGCGGCTCGGTTATCACTGCACTGGTCATCGGTACCATCATCGCCATTGCAATCGCATTGCGTGTCCCTGCTACTGAGAACGATGCCTTTGTGTATGTATTTTTATGTGGTGTTGTGGCCATCAGCAGCATGATTCTGCCGGGCCTTTCAGGTTCGTTTGTGCTGATATTAATGGGTAACTATGCGCTTGTACTGAGCGCTATCAGTTCATTCAACTTGGGCGTACTTGTACCCCTGGCATTAGGTTGTGCAGTCGGGCTGATTGTTTTTGCCAATATTCTTGCCTGGGTTTTCGAGCGCTTCGAAAATCAAACCCTGGCACTCATGACAGGATTTGTACTGGGGTCGCTGGTTGTAATCTGGCCCTGGAAAACCGCTGAAATGCAAACCGTCATCCGAGAAGGCAAGCCACCAAAAGAAGTCGTCAGTAGCTATGACTGGTTTATGCCATCTATTAGCAGTAGCGACACATTAATTGCGGTTGCCTTAATGATTGCAGGCGCTGTCAGTATCGCACTGATGGAAAAATTTGCCGGAAAATAGACTCAGGAGCGCTTGTCTACTACCGAACCGACGCATCTTATATTTTCCATGAGAATGCCATTATTTTGACTTCTCGACAAGCGCATTTCGCTCCTGTCGCGCGACAACAAACAGTAATAACAACATCATTACAACCAGCGCAGTTGTGACTAACCCCATGGGTTTTGCAGTACCGTCGTGTAACAGACTTATAGCAAGGGCTGCAAGCCCGGCCGTGGTTTGCTCTATGCCACTTAATAGCGCCGACGCTGAGCCCGCCTGACCTTCAATTGAACGAAGTGCATGCGAAGGTGCGACAGTAAAAAGCGGCCCCATACCAAATGTCATTACCGAATAAGCCAACACTAATGTAGTGGACGTTAGCGCACTGAACAGGATGAAAATGATCAGCATGAGCGAACCCACCACAGCAAGACAAACACCTAGATACAGTAACCGGGATGCAGCCAAGTGTTCCAGCAAACGCGCTGCTACGGCACTACCAATAAAAAAACTGACCACGATGGCTGCCTGATGATAACCAAAGTGCTCTGTTGCCACACCCAGCACATTAATCAACACAAAAGGCGCTGCCGTAACAAACACAAACACCAGACCCAGTGCGAGACCCAGCAGAACACAATGTAATAAAAAATCACGGTTTCTGAATAAGCTGAGATACCCGCCTATTACCCTTGCAGGTTGCAGCGCTAATGCGTCAGGTTGAGAGGATTCTTCGAGCAGACGATACACACAGCAAAAAGCCACCAACGCCATGCAGGCGATCACATAAAAATTGCTCTGCCACCCGAAAGCAACATGCAAATAACCACCAAAGATCGGGGCAATAGCGGGGACCAACGCAAACACCATGTTAAATATGGCAAATGCCTGCATCTGTTTTTTGCCAATGAACATATCTTT
>CALHRQ010000241.1 GCA_938038175.1 uncultured Granulosicoccaceae bacterium
CTGAGCCCTCTGATGCCGAGCGATACCAAACCGTGTACGCCAAAAATCCAGGTGCGGTTGCCGCACCTACTGCAGGTCTGCATTTTGATGATGCGTTGTTCGAAGCACTGGCGAAGCGCAACATTACGCATAGCTTTGTGACGTTACATGTTGGTGCAGGTACCTTTATGCCTGTGCGTGTGAAAAATATCAGCGAACATGTGATGCATCCGGAACGCGCCACGGTTAGTGAGCAGACAGTCAGGGATATACAGGCTGCAAAAGAACGTGGTGGTCGAGTGATCGCTGTGGGCACTACCTGTGTTCGTACTCTGGAAGCAGCTTCATTATCTGGCGATCTGATCCCATTTTCTGACGAAACACGATTGTTTCTAAAACCAGGTGCGACCTTCAATACGGTTGATGGAATGATCACAAATTTCCATTTACCCGAATCCACATTGCTGATGCTGGTTTGTGCATTTGGCGGTTACACTGCCACAATGCAAGCCTATCAATCGGCAGTACAGCGGCAATATCGTTTTTTCAGTTATGGCGATGCCATGCTGGTTTGGCCCAACACGCAGATCCAGCAGGCGATTTAAAGGATAGCTCTTAAGGTGACAATGCAGTTTGAATTGCTTAAATCGGATGGTGTTGCTCGCAGAGGGCGGCTGCAATTCGAACGTGGCACAGTGGAGACCCCGGCCTTTATGCCGGTAGGAACCTATGGCACGGTTAAATCCATGACACCAGAAGAGATCACCGATATCGGTGCGCAGATTATTCTGGGCAATACCTTTCATCTGTGGCTGCGACCGGGCACCGACATCATTGAAAAGCATGGTGATTTACACGATTTCATGCGCTGGTCTGGCCCGATACTGACTGATTCTGGCGGTTTCCAAGTCTTCAGCTTAGCCAAGTTACGCAAAATTGATGAGCAAGGTGTGACTTTTCGTTCACCAATCAATGGCGATAAGGTTTTTTTGAGCCCGGAAGTATCAATGGAGATTCAGCGCAAGCTAGGCTCCGATATTGTTATGGCGTTCGATGAATGCACACCTTTTCCTGCGACTGAAAAGCAAGCAGCCCAGTCAATGCAACTGTCTATGCGCTGGGCAAGGCGTTGCATTGACGCGCATCTGGCTTCTCAAAATAGCAATGCACTTTTTGGCATTGTGCAGGGCGGCATGTATCCCGAACTGCGGGAAGCTTCCTGTAAGGCCTTGGTTGAGATAGATTTCCCTGGCTACGCTGTGGGTGGGCTTGCCGTTGGTGAAGACGCTCAAACAAGAGAATCAGTACTGCAATCGACATTGCCGCATTTACCGCAAAATCGGCCACGTTACTTGATGGGGGTTGGAAAACCGGAAGATATCGTCGCGGCCGTGCAGCGTGGTATCGATATGTTCGATTGCGTCATACCTACCCGTAATGCCCGAAACGATCACTTATTTACTCAATTTGGCGATCTCAAGCTTCGAAACTCACGCTTTAAAGATGACACGGGGCCGTTGGATGCCGAATGCGGGTGTTATACCTGTCGACATTATTCTCGCGCTTATCTGCACCATTTATCCAAGTGTGGGGAGATTCTTGGCTCGCGTCTTAATACGATCCATAACCTGCATTACTACCAGCAACTGATGCAAGAGCTTCGCGCGGCCATTGAAAGTCAATCATTGGATGTGTGGGTGACAGGCTTTCATCAGCGGCGTGCAGTAGAGAGCCGTGCATAGTAGTCTGGACTTTTTACCCAGTCTTTAAAAGCGCCAGCGATGCGAGGCGGTGCAGCCGATGACACGCTAAGCACATCATAGACGCGTTTATCGCCTTGTTGAGTCGTTGAGAGCCGCTGATACTATGGCATAATTGCGCGTTATCGTTGACCTGCAGAGAAACTCATATGGAATTTTTTATCAGTAATGCTTACGCTCAAGGTGCCGGATCTCCTGGCGGTAGCCTGCTTGGATTTTTACCACTGGTTTTGATGTTGGTGGTTTTCTACTTTCTGATGATCCGACCTCAACAAAAACGCATGAAAGAACATACCGCCATGGTTGCGGCACTGAAAAAGGGCGACGAAGTTGTGTTAAACGGGGGGCTCGGTGGCACCATCAGTAAGGTCGGTGACGCCTATATGATGCTGCGCGTGGCCGAGAATGTCGAAGTGAGTGCGCAAAAGTCGGCTGTGGCCGCATTATTGCCTTCAGGTACTCTCAAAGACATTTAAACAGTCGTCGCTGCAATATCTACAGCTAGTGCAGCGTTACGCTTTGAGTGCCCGGTCTTGTTAAACCGATTATGTGCCCACACATGAATGGTTTACAGCCGGTATCGAGCACGAATACGTTTTTTGTTGCCTACAACCAGTACACGATCTGATTTGTAATTTATGACTAACAACAATCCCCTGTGGAAAATCCTGTTGCTTGGCGCGGTGCTCATCACAGGTGCCGTGATTGCCTT
This sequence comes from uncultured Granulosicoccaceae bacterium, assembly GCA_938038175.1. Classification (GTDB taxonomy): domain Bacteria; phylum Pseudomonadota; class Gammaproteobacteria; order Granulosicoccales; family Granulosicoccaceae; genus Granulosicoccus. The sequence continues at coordinate 2,452 of CALHRQ010000241.1, forward strand.
GCCAAATCTTTTTGGCAATGATCCTGCGGTTCAAGTCAGTGGCAGAGGCCAGGATTTGCGTCCCGAACAAGCAAGGCTTGTCAGGGAGGCCCTTGAAGAATCGGATCTGCAAGGGGTCGAGTTCCGGGATGAGGATAATCGCCTTGTTGCTCTCGTCCAGTCAGAAGAAGACCAACTAAAGGCATACGATATTGCGCGATCTGTAATCGAGCCCGCCACTACAACAGCGGCATTGAATCTCGTCTCTGCCAGCCCGGGCTGGCTACGCAATATTTCCAACCCCATGTATCTGGGCTTGGATTTACGTGGTGGTGTGCACTTTTTGATGCAAGTGGATATGGAAGCGGCGCTTGCTTCTGCGCTTGAACGTTATGTCAGTGACTGGAAGAGAGAGGTTCGCTCTGAACGTATAAGAGGTACGTCAATCCAGCAAAAAAATGGGCGACTTACAGCGCGCTTTAGAGAAGAAGATCAGCGCGATAAAATGTGGGAAGTGTTTGGTGAAGAAGGTTTTGACCTTGATATGAGCCAACGAGAAGAGGGCGAGTACTTTTATGTCGATGCGGTATTGACCCAACAAGCCGAGGACACTGAAAGGCGATCAGCGCTGCAGCAAAACATCATCACACTGCGCAACCGAATTAACGAACTGGGTGTTTCAGAGCCTGTTATTCAGCAACAAGGGCTCGACCGTATTGTTGTGCAATTGCCTGGTGTGCAAGACACAGCCAGAGCAAAAGAGATTTTGGGTGCAACAGCAACGCTGGAATACCGCCTTGTTTATGGCAGCTATGCCGACTGGGCGGATGCCGCCAATGGCAGCGTACCCTCTGGTGCAAGGTTATACACAGTCCGTGAAGATGGTTCACCCATTTTACTTAACCGGGACATTATCGTCACTGGTGATCAAATTAAAGATGCATCGTCCGGTTTTGACCAGCAATCAGGTTCGCCAGCGGTATTTGTCAACCTGGATGGTGCTGGTGCCAGGCGCATGCAAGATGTTACGCAAGAAAACGTCGGTAACTTGATGGCGGTTGTATTCTCCGAAAATAGAGTCGATACAACCATCGTTGACGGTGAAGAGGTCCGTAAAACTGTTAAAACCGAAGAGGTTATCAATACGGCGACCATTCGAGATGTGCTAAGCCACCGTTTCCAGACCACCGGTCTGGATGGTCGTGAAGCCACTGATCTTGCATTGTTACTAAGAGCTGGCGCGCTTAAAGCACCGGTCGAGATTGTCGAAGAACGCACGATTGGCCCAAGCCTTGGTAAAGACAATATCAAACAGGGGTTCCTGTCTGCGGTTGCAGGGCTGGCATTGGTGCTTGTGTTTATGACCTGGTATTACAGGTTGTTTGGCGTGATTGCCGGTATCGCACTGGTGGTTAATGTCGTGTTGATTGTCGCGGTTTTGTCTTTGTTGCAAGCTACGCTTACCTTGCCAGGTATTGCGGGTATTGTATTAACAACGGGTATGGCAGTCGATGCCAATGTGTTGATATTTGAACGTATAAGAGAAGAGCTGCGTGCAGGTTCCTCAACTCAAGCTGCAATATCAGCAGGCTATGACAAGGCATTTGTCACTATCGCAGATGCCAATATCACAACTCTCATAGCTGCGGTAGTACTTTTCGGGCTTGGCACCGGCCCCATTAAAGGCTTTGCCATCACCCTGTGTATTGGCATATTGACGTCAATGTTTACCGCCATTTTTGCTTCGCGCGTTTTTGTTAACGCAATCTACGGCGGCAAGCGTGCTGCAACGCTTGCCATCTAACCACTGCCGGAAATTATTATTATGCGAAGTTTTATTAGCGACACTTTTAAATACGATTTTATGGGAAAGCGCAAGCTTGCCATGATGGTGTCGGGTGGGCTTATTGTTATCGCTCTACTCGCTATTTTGATTCGTGGTCTTAATCTGGGAGTGGATTTTACCGGTGGCTATACCATCGAAGTGGGTTATCAAAGTGCACCGGATTTAAACGACGTTCGTGCAGCATTAACGGATGCTGAAATGCCGGACTTTATTGTTCAAAACTTTGGTACCAGTACCGATGTATTGATCCGAATGGCGCCTCCTGAGGGTGGTGCTGGCGCACAATTAAGTGACCAGATTTTACGAGCGCTTGCAAGCACCAGCGATACTGAAATCGCTATGCGGCGGGTTGAATTTGTCGGGCCGCAAGTTGGTGAAGATTTACGTGAGACCGGTGGTTTGGCGGTGCTCACAGCACTGCTGTTTATTGTTGTGTACATCTGGTTTCGTTTTGAGAAAAAGTTTTCGGTGGGTTCAGTGCTTGCGCTGGTGCACGATGTTGTGATCACATTAGGCATCTTTGCTTTGTTTCAAGTTGAATTTGATCTCACTATCCTGGCGGCAATTCTGGCTGTTATTGGTTACTCGCTCAACGATACGATTGTCGTTTTTGACCGTATCAGAGAAAATTTCAGAGCGATGCGCAGAGGCACGCCTGCAGAGGTGATGAATGCATCAATTGGTCAAACTCTCTCGCGTACCGTCATTACTTCTTTCACCACGTTAATGGTATTAATTGCCTTGTTTATTTTTGGCGGTAAGATCATTAACGGCTTTGCACTGGCGTTGATTATTGGTGTTATTGTTGGAACTTACTCATCGATATTTGTGGCCAGTACGGCTGTACTGGCACTGGGTATAACCAAGGAAGACATGATGCCGGTTGAAAAAGAGGGTGCTGATATGGATAGCATCCCTTAGCGAGCGTTGCCTTTCGGCGATTTATTATCGCTCTACCCGACCGCAGTTTTTAAGAACGTCTTTTGAGAACGTCTTTTGAGAACGTGGCCAAGATGTAAAGCCTGTGTGAGGAATCAAGTAGTAGAAGCTCTGATATGGTCAGCGCTTTTTTGCTCTACTTTGGCAGGTATTCCTTATTGATTGCAAATTGTGCTGTTTTGGCTACGTACTGCGTGGTTGCGCTGCTTGTTCAGGCCTTGCGTGCCTTGACCAAAGGCTTCATGGTTTCGAGCATCTGATGCTGTATTTTCGGTGTTGCTGCAATTAGCTCACCGCTTTCCATCCAGTTGTCTTTGCCATCAAAATCATTGATTAATCCTCCAGCCTCTCTAACCAGCAATGCGCCAGCGGCAACATCCCAGGCGTTCAGACCATAAAGCCACACACCATCAAGCCTGCCCGCTGCAACAGCGGCTAAATCCAGTGCTGCTGAACCGGCGCGCCGTATACCACCTGATTTTTCGGTGTAATGACGCATAGTACGTTGATAGAAGTCCAGATCCTGGCCGGGACGATAAGGAAACCCCGTACCCAGTAATGCCGCTTCGAGATGATTGGTTTTGCTTACACGAATACGCTTGTTGTTAAGCCAGGCTCCGTCCCCGCGACTGGCAGTAAATAAATCCTGGCTAACCGGGTTGTAAACCACTGCCTGATCGATGCGCTGCTTGTGCATGAGTGCTATCGATACGCTGAAGTAAGGGTAGCCATGGATAAAGTTGGTTGTGCCATCCAATGGGTCTACAATCCAGCGGTATTCTGCATCCTTATTGCCAATCAAGCCAGATTCTTCAGCCAGAATAGCGTGGTCTTTATAGGCTTTTTGCAGTACGTTCACGATCTCGCTTTCAGCAGCACGATCGACATCGCTCACGTAATCGTTGCGACCCTTACGGTCAATCTGCAACGTATCCACACGATCCATGTTTCGGGTGATGGCATTTCCGGCAGCGCGAGCGGCGCGGATGCCGATGTTTAGCATCGGGTGCATAGGGTGTACTGTGAGGTAAAGAAGAGCAGGTATTGTAAAGACATTTACAAATCAGATCCCGAATTGATGCGCATTGGTTAAAATAAACGAATGACAACGCATCTTAGCTTCGTGCTTGTGAGCACAACACATTCAGGCAATATCGGCGCAACTGCGCGTGCTATGAAAAATATGGGCTTCAGTGACCTTCGCTTGGTTAACTGTTGTTCCCATATGACTAAAGACGCCATTGGTCGTGCCTCTGGTGCTGACGATGTGCTAAAGGCAGCCAGGCGCTACAGCTCGGTTGATGAAGCGATTGCTGATTGTCGGGTGGTTGTCGGTACCAGTGCTCGCGATCGGCATTTGGCTGTACCGGTACAAGACTGCCGTGACATTGCACATGAGATCGCTCAGCTCAATACACTGCCAAACACCGAAATGAAGACAGCGCTCCTGTTTGGCCGAGAGCGTTATGGTTTAACCAATGACGAGCTTGATCGCTGCACAAAGTTACTGCGAATTCCCTGTAATCCAGAATTCAGTTCGCTCAACCTTGGAAGTGCTGTACAAGTGGTTGCATATGAGTGTGCACGTGCAATGCAATCCATTACGGCCGCTCCTGAAGCACTCGAAGATGTGCCAGCCAGCGCAGAAGGAATGCAGCACTTTTTTGACCATCTGCAACGTGTGATGGTCGCCACAGGTTTTCTTGATCTTGAAAACCCGCGCAATTTGATGCGCCGCATACGCCGATACTTTGAGCGAAACCGGCCTAGCGAAAAAGAACTGAACATTTTACGCGGCATATTGTCTTCTACTGAGAATCCGCATCCTCCTAAAGATCTTCCTTAGTGCCTCAAATCATGTTTAAGGCGTACAATCAACTTTCCAACCTCTCAAATAAGGGTTTTAAGGGGCTGCATTATGTGGCAACTCATTAAAGAAGACATAACCTGTATTTTTGATCGCGACCCGGCTGCACGCAATGTGTTCGATGTACTCACGTGTTATTCGGGCGTGCACGCTATGTTGTTCCATCGTTGTAATCATTGGCTTTGGCAGCACGGCGTGCGATGGCCGGCCCGGTTTATGGGCAATATAGCCAGGTGGTTAACGGGTATCGAAATCCATCCTGGTGCAAAAATCGGTCGGCGCTTTTTTGTCGATCATGGCACGGGCGTAGTGATTGGTGAAACAGCCGAAATTGGCGATGATGTCACTTTATATCAGGGTGTAACGCTCGGTGGTCGTACTCTCAATGAAGGTAAAAGGCATCCCAGCCTGGGTAACAACGTGGTTGTCGGGGCAGGTGCCAAAATTTTGGGTCCTTTTCTGGTGGGGGATAACGCGCGGATTGGCTCTAATGCGGTCGTGCTTGAGGCAGTGCCAGTTGGTGCAACGGTTGTGGGTGTGCCCGGTAAAATAGTTCGTTGTAGTGATAACCCCAACGAAAAATGCCTTGAAATGGTGCGTTCGACTACCACGCCCGTGGGTCCCGCATTTGAAGCCTATGGTGTGTCTACCGATGCGGATGATCCGATCGAATCTGCGATTAACGCGTTGCACAAAGAACTGGAGTCACTGCGGCAGGAAGTTGCTGATTTGCGCAACTCAGAGCAGGGTTCTGAGCAAAATAGAACGGGTACCGAAGATTGATCAATAATACTTGACTAAATTAGTAGGAAATGACAATATTGCCAGATAATTAATCTGTTTCTGGTGTTTTATGAAGCTGACTACCAAAGGCCGCTACGCCGTTACAGCCATGCTCGATTTAGCTTTGCACGCGCAACTTGAGCCAGTTTCACTGGCTGAAATATCGACTCGGCAAGAAATATCATTATCCTATCTTGAGCAGCTTTTCTCGCGTCTTCGCAAAAGTGGGCTGGTCTCCAGTACAAGAGGGCCAGGCGGCGGCTACCGTGTCGCCAGAGAGCTGTCGGACGTGCCGGTATCAGAAATAATTGCCGCGGTTAACGAGACGGTAGATGCGACACAGTGCGCAGGCAGAGAAAATTGCTTGAGCCACGGACGGTGTTTGACACACGATTTATGGGAAGGGCTTAGCGCTCAGATAGAAGAATTCTTAAGTGGTGTGTCTTTGCAGGATCTAATTGACCAGCACAGCGTAAAAGAAGCTGTACCCGTAATGCAAGAACACACGATTGTCCAGCTCAAAAGAAGCAGCTACGCCTCCTAAATTTAACTGGAGTATGGCTTGAGATTTAGTAATAAGCTTTTGAACTGAATGATTTTGAATTGAAATGTGTAACCAGCCCGATCTGGTGACCAACAACCAATACGAAGGTGATTAAATAGTGAGCTCGTTGAACATACCCATTTATCTGGATTACTCCGCAACAACACCTGTTGACGAGCGTGTTGCCGCTGCCATGGCAGAATGCCTTACGATGCAGGGTAACTTTGGAAATCCTGCATCGCGCTCGCATCCTTTCGGATGGAAAGCTGAAGAAGCAGTTGAGACGGCGCGCCGCAACGTCGCCGAACTCATTGGTGCCGTGCCCAAAGAGATCGTGTGGACATCTGGCGCGACCGAATCGGATAATCTGGCCATCAAAGGTGCTGCCGAATTCAACCAGAAAAAAGGCAAGCACATTATCACCATGAAAACCGAGCACAAGGCCGTTTTGGATACCTGCCGACAGCTTGAGCGCGATGGCTTTGAAGTCACCTACATGGATCCACTCGAAAACGGTCTTCTGGACCTTGAAGCATTCAAAAAAGAGATTCGTGAAGACACAACCGTTGTGTCTATCATGCATGTCAATAATGAAATTGGCGTTATTCAGGACGTTGCTGCTATCGGTGCGATCACGCGCGAGAAGGGCATCATTTTCCACGTCGATGCTGCGCAAAGCCCAGGTAAAGTCGCTATTGATGTTGATGCGATGAATATTGATCTGCTGTCTTTATGCGCTCACAAGGTCTATGGCCCCAAAGGTATTGGTGCCCTTTATGTGCGGCGTAAGCCTCGCATCCGTCTCGAAGCTCAAATTCACGGCGGTGGGCATGAGCGTGGTATGCGTTCGGGTACTTTGCCAACACATCAAATCGTCGGTATGGGAGAGTCGTTCCGAATTGCCCGCGAAGAGATGGCCGCTGAAAACGAGCGCATGCGCGCATTACGGGATCGTCTATGGGATGGCGTTAAAGATATGGAAGAGATTTACCTCAATGGTGATCTTGAACAACGCATTCCAGGCAACCTTAATATCAGTTTCAATTTCGTTGAAGGCGAAAGCCTGATTATGTCTTTGAAAGACATTGCAGTTTCAAGTGGCTCGGCCTGTACCAGTGCCAGCCTTGAACCATCTTATGTGCTGCGTGCCATTGGTCGTAATGACGAACTCGCGCACAGCTCCATCCGGTTTACGATGGGCCGGTACAGCACCGAAGAAGAAGTTGATTTCACAATAACTAAAGTGCGTGAAGCTGTTGAAAAGCTGCGCGAACTGTCCCCATTATGGGATATGCACAAAGAAGGTATCGACCTAGACTCTGTTGAGTGGGCGCACCATTAATTTTTAAACTTAAAACAAGGCGGATAACAGCATGGCATATAGCGATAAAGTACTCGATCATTACGAAAACCCACGTAACGTAGGTGTGCTTGACAAAGACGACCCCAATGTAGGCACTGGTATGGTAGGTGCTCCTGCCTGTGGTGACGTAATGCGTCTGCAAATCCAGGTATCGGAAGAAGGCATTGTAGAAGATGCTAAGTTCAAAACCTACGGATGCGGTTCAGCTATTGCGTCTTCATCGCTGGTAACCGAGATGGTCAAGGGCAAAACGCTTGATGAAGTTGCAGAAATAAAAAACGCAACCATCGCTGAAGAGCTTGCGCTGCCACCTGTAAAAATTCATTGCTCAGTACTCGCGGAAGATGCGATCGCTGCAGCTATTGCTGATATCAAGGCAAAGCGTGAGGCGCAATCTTCGCAAAAAGAAAGCGCTTAATTTTGACACCATAGTAATTGTCCTGGGCTTTAACCCAAGGACTACCTGTTCTTAAGTGCCTTCTACACAGTAGTGCATTTTAAAAACAGACAGTACAGCAAGCAATTTTGCTGGAATTGGAGATTGAAATGGCAATAACCATGACAGACAGGGCGGCTGATCATGTCAGGCGTTATATTGAAAAGCGCGGTAAAGGCGTGGGCTTGCGGCTGGCCGTCAGGACTACAGGATGTTCCGGCATGGCGTATGTACTCGAATTTGCTGACGAAATTGCAGCTAACGACGAAGTGTTTGAGCACGAAGATGTCAAAGTTGTTGTCGACAAAAAAAGCCTTGTTTATCTTGACGGGACCGAGCTTGATTTTGCCAAAGAAGGCCTTAATGAGGGTTTTCAATTTAATAACCCTAATGTAAAAGATGAGTGCGGCTGTGGAGAGAGTTTTAATATCTAATCGCCATCCTCATTGTGCGTCTGTGTTGATGTTTATGCCCTTCATCGCAGCAGCCTGTTATTAAAACAACGGCCCTTTTATGGGCCGTTTTTATGTAAGAAAAACAGATGCAAGTCAATTTTTCAGATAATTACTTCGCGCTTTTTGAATTGCCAGTTCAATTCGACGTCAATGCGGATCAAATTGAAACTCGCTATCGCACATTGCAGCGCGTGCTGCATCCGGATAAGTTTGCGCAAGGCTCCGATGCAGAGAAACGTTGGTCAATGCAAGCAGCAAGCTTCGTCAACGAAGGTTATCAAACGCTTTCAAAGCCTCTTAAGAGAGCAAGCTATCTATTATCGCTTAACGGCATCTCTGTTGATGAAGAAACCGACACCAATATGTCGCCAATGTTTTTGATGGAGCAAATGGAGTTACGCGAGGCTATTGAAGCAGCACCTGCTGCAGCCGACCCTTTTGAGGCCCTGGATAAGATCAAAGCACAGTTGCGCGATTCTGGTCGTGCCACTGAAACTGAGTTTGCGAAGGCTTCGAACAACAATGATTGGCAAGAGGGGCGTACACTGGTACGTCAGTGGCAGTTTCTCGAAAAGTTACTCAGTGAAGTAAAATTTGCCGAAGCGCAGTTGGATGACGTCTGAGAGCAGCGGTAAGCGCCGGGCAGTCACGCAGGACAAAGCCAAAGCTGGCGATAAAAGCCATTAATCTAGCGTAAAAATCGAGCGCCAACGGAAGTAGAAGCAACAGCAACATCAAAAATAAAAGCATAAGCATAAAAACTAACAATCATGATCACAACAGGACAAAGGTAAGCAGGCGGTGGCTTTACTTCAAATAGCTGAACCCGGGCAATCTCAAGCGCCACATCAAAAACGCTTGGCGGTGGGTATTGATTTGGGCACCACTAATTCACTGGTGGCCAGTGTCAAAAGTGGCAGTGCTGATGTGCTGGTTAATGATCACGGACAATGGTCTACGCCGTCAGTGGTTTATTTTTCAAAAGATGGCCAAGAGCTGGTCGGTCATGCTGCCGAATCGCATGCCTTGACCGAACCAAAGAGCACGATTAGATCTGCCAAGCGCTTGATGGGCAAAGGCGCAAAGGATCTTGAAAGTAACTGGCTTAATGAGCATTACGACTTTGATACGAAGGCTCAGGCCATGCCCTCGTTTGTTACAGCATCTGGCAATAAAACAGCCCTGGAAGTGTCAGCCGCTATTTTGCGTCATTTGCGTGATATTGCTGAACGTTCACTGGGTGGTGAGCTCGCTGGGGCAGTCATCACTGTACCCGCCTACTTTGATGATGCGCAAAGACAGGCGACAAAAGATGCTGCGGCTCTTGCTGGCGTACAGGTTTTACGCTTATTAAATGAGCCAACGGCAGCTGCGGTTGCCTATGGATTGGATACAAAGCAGGAGGGTACGGTTGCCATATACGATCTTGGCGGTGGTACTTTTGATATTTCATTGCTAAGAATGAATCGTGGAGTGTTCGAAGTGTTGGCTACCGCGGGCGATACAACGCTCGGCGGTGATGATATTGACAATATGCTTGCTGCCTGGATGCTGGAGCAAGCAGGTATAGCTGACCTGGGTTCTATTGAAGGTGATGGTTCGGGTGGCGGCGCTAATAAAGACAGCCTGCAGCGCGAACTGCACGCCTTGGCAAAGCAAGTGAAAGAGTCTTTATCCATCGATACCAGCGTGTCATATTCAATGAATACAGATTCAGCTGCAAAGCACTGCAGCGCTCGCATTGAAGGTGACATTACGCGAGCTACTTTCAATGAATTGATTTCAACACTTGTGCAAAGAACACTGGCACCCTGCAGGCAAGTTATGCGTGATGCGGGGATAGAAAAAGATGAGATCACAGCGGTTGTCATGGTGGGTGGTTCTACCCGAGTGCCACTGGTGCGAGAAAAAATTCATGCATTTTTCGATCAAGAGCTATTAACGGATATCGACCCTGATCAGGTTGTTGCCGTTGGTGCAGCTATTCAAGCTGATGTGCTGGCAGGCAACAAGCCTGATAGTGATCTTTTGTTACTCGACGTGATTCCTTTATCTCTCGGGCTTGAGACAATGGGTGGTCTGGTTGAAAAAGTGATCCCACGCAACACCACCATCCCAATTGCTCGAGCACAGGAATTTACAACACACAAAGACGGCCAGACCGCGATGGCGCTGCATGTGGTTCAGGGTGAGCGCGAGTTAGTTTCAGATTGTCGTTCGCTGGCGCGTTTTGAATTGCGTGAGATTCCGGCACGGACCGCCGGCGCTGTTAGAATTCAGGTGTTATATCAGGTTGATGCTGATGGTCTGCTCACGGTTAGCGCACTTGAAAAGGAAAGTGGTACGCTTGCCAGTATCGATGTGAAGCCCTCCTACGGTCTTAGCGAAGGTGAAATAGAAGACATGTTGCGTGCATCGTTCGATCATGCCAGCGAAGATGTGCAAAAACGTGCGCTGGCGGAGCAAAAAGTGGATGCCGAGCGCGTACTCGAAGCTATCGATAGTGCCCTGCTTGCTGATGGCGATGAGCACTTGTCGGATGATGAGAGACGTGCCATTGATGATTTGATCGGTGCGCTGCGGGAGAGTCTGAATCAAACAGATTCGGATAGGATAAAAAAAGCTGTCAATCAACTTGAAGCAGGTAGTGCACTCTTTGTCGAGCGGCGTATGAACGCGAGCGTGCGTCAGCTTATGGCCGGGCAGCAGCTTAGTAAACTTGAAACATCGCTTGCCGCCGATGCAGCTAAGTCTGATGATTAAGCTGATAAAGAGTATGAAACAAACATTAATACACAAGATTAATTAAGAGAACCTAATCATGCCTACCATTACTGTTATGGCGCACCCGGAAATTTGTCCCGATGGTGCAACATTTGAAGCAACACCAGGCACTTCAATCTGTGATGCGATGTTGCAACAGGACATCGATATCGAGCACGCCTGTGAAAAATCTTGCGCCTGCACTACATGCCACGTACATGTGCGCGAAGGCTATAACAGCCTGGAAGAGGCAGATGAACTGGAAGAGGATTATCTTGATAAGGCCTGGGGGCTTGATCCAGAGTCTCGATTGAGTTGTCAGGCTATTGTGTCAGACAAAGATCTGATCATCGAAATTCCCAAATACACCATCAATATGGTTTCGGAGAATCACTAATGAAATGGACCGATACGCTGGATATCGCAATTGAGCTTGTTGATGCACATCCTGATGTCGATCCCCAGTATGTTCGATTCACTGATTTACATGCCTGGGTTATGGCGCTGGAGGGTTTTGATGATGATGCCGAAAATTCATCTGAGAAAATTCTCGAAGCGATTCAGATGACATGGATTGATGAAAAAGATTAATTGCCGCTTTCACCATGCGTAAAAGGTATAACGTCTATGGATGAGGGCATTGCCAGGGCTTTATGGGTGGCGAGAAAAGAGGGCGAACTGTGCAGCGATGCGCTTAACCCCGGTTCTACAGCACAGGCTTATAAACTCCAGGCTGCCTGTTCAGATGTAGCAGGGCAATCTACTATTGGTTACAAAATTGGTGCGACCAGTGAGGAAACTTTGGCAATGCTTGCGCTAAAAGATCCTTTCTATGGGCCTTTGTACAAAGAGTTTTCTGTGGTGGGTCAGAATTCTGCACCTCTGCCTGTCAGTGTTGCGCATAATCCGCGTATCGAAGCTGAATTTGTTGTTTGCTTGAAAACCAGCCTTCAGCAAGGTTCTTCCCGTATTACACGCCAGGATGTCAGCGCAGCTGTCGCTTGGGTTGCACCGGGTCTTGAACTGGTCGGTGCACGTGCCGCCACTGTTGGACAGGACAGTAGCCCAGGGCTCAGCGCCATTGCTGATTTTGGCGCTAACGCCTTTTTTATGGTGGGTGAGGGGTTGCACGATTGGCAGTCATTGTCATTGAGTTCGCATCCCGTGGCTCTCAGCATCGGTTCTGGTAAGGAGGGGAGTGATGATAAAAACGTGCGTATCGATGGGCACAGCGGCCAGTCTCTTTTTGGCCATCCGTTCGAATTTGTAGCCTGGTTGGCTAACCATGCAGATTTTCACAGAGCTGGTTTGCCTGCAGGTACCCTGATTAGCTGTGGTACCTGTACGGGTGCTGTGCCTGTAAAGCCAGGTGATGTTATTTCTGCAGACTATGGCAAGTTGGGTCTGTTGCGTGCAGATTGTGTGCTTGCATAAACATCATTGCTTAAACACTGGTCAATCAGTGTTTTTTTGTTTTTTTCAAGGTTGACCAATTTTGTACACACAAGTACAATTCTCGGGTTGTATGGAGCAAGACGGGGTATGGCGCAGTCTGGTAGCGCATCTGCTTTGGGAGCAGAGGGTCGTAGGTTCGA
>CALHRQ010000242.1 GCA_938038175.1 uncultured Granulosicoccaceae bacterium
ATCGGCCACTGCAGGATTATCGTTTTGCAACACGACTTTAAGGCCGCTGGTAGTGGCGATGCGTTGCATTTTGCGGATAGAGCTAGCCAGTGCCTCGCGGCGAGCTTGCGTTTTGGCACGCTCTGCAGCTAGCTCTGATTCGAGACGTCCCAGCTGCTTGTTGTAGGCATGGATGTCTTTATCAAGGCTTTTTAAACGTTGTTTGCGCTCACCCACTTTTTCACTAATGTTACTGAATGCATTTTGCAGCTTTTTCTTCAGAGCCTGACTTTCGGCAATCTCTTTATCAAGCTTTTCAAGCGCCTGACTGGTTGCCTGTATTTGCGATTCATAATCCTCCAGGGTTTCATCGCTGATGACTACCCCACTGAAAAGGCCAATAATCATAAAAAGGCCAATAAACAAAAAACGGAGTAGCCCGGGACGACAGGATGCAATCGGTTGGCTGACGAAGCTGTGTAGGTTAAATGACATAACCTTCAAGTGTAGTGCTTTGCCATCTGAACTGCGAGGCTAAAGCATGCCGTTGGAGTCAGTTTCTAGTGATGTTCTGGATGAATAAAGCCAGGGTGACCGGATTTGTGCCGAATCCAGTTTAATGCATTTAATACAAATGGCATTGATACCATCCACTGAAGCAGCCGGTGCTTACCAGGAAAATCGCCGATTGCGAGGCCCAGCACCATGAAGACGAGCCCGGGGCCAGGTGTGAGGATCAAAATAACACCAAATAAAAAACAGAACAAACCCATTAAGTTACGAAGCATGCTAAGCCAAATATGCCTGATGCCTTCTAATAGTGAGCGTTTGGCCAATGCTTTTGGGTCACGGCTGAAGTAATCTGCTGGTAATCGCGCCAATAACCAGGGTGTTGCTAGCAGTGTCGCTAGGCCAATCGCGACAGCAACTGCAATAATGATGGCGATAAGTGAGCTGTCAAGGCTCGTTTGTTTTAGCAGCGAATCCATCGTTACAAAATTGGTTTGTGGTATCAGTGTCATTCTACCCAGTTGATCTCGCTAGCGGTATAGGGGTTAACAATAGTGCTGCGTAAACTTTCCGCCATGTAGGAAGAGTAATGCGAAGTGGGTATTTGACCTGCCATGATTTCAGCGTTTCGCTGTGGAAATAAGGGTTGTCTTTGTGGATTTGCAAAGCCAATCGGATAGAGTGGCGTGTTGCCAATACTGTATTTATCGATGGCTCCTACCGTATGCAGCATCTCGTGAGCGATAACAACATTGTTTTGTGCTGTCTGCCGATGATCGGCGAAGGCATGCACTAACCCCATTAATCCTTTTTGCATACCTAATGAGTGCGCCAGGACTTTATCCTCTTTGCCATCGTGATACATAACAAACATACGAATGCGCGTCAGGCCAGCACCGTCATCGGGTGTGTTCCGAAATGCCCACCATCGAAATCGCAAGCCCCAGAACAAAACCGCAACAGGATTGGCGTTGTCAGGCCAGGCGGGAGGGAGGTTGTAGATTTGCGGTCCAAGTGAAACATTAAACGGTGTTTTTAAATCCAGGTCATATCGTTCAGCCTCTCGTTCTGCCCATTGGTCGATCGCTTTGAAAGTGTCATCATCCAGCGTATCAATGTAGTCGGCAGTGCTTAAATGGCTATCCGCATTGAGAGGGAAAACAGTGACCTGAAGCGTTCGATTCCAGCCTCTTGTGTAAATCAGCTGGTGCAGGCTCATAAAGCCAAAGCAAATCAGCGCCACTAGAAGTAGGCTAATCCTTACCGTCTCGAATTTTGGTAGACCCATAGGGTGTGTCTGATACCACAAGTGTTACTGCAGTTTTCGGTGATGGGTGATGACGTCTTAAGCCTAAGCTGACATAAAGGTGGATCAGGCCTCAGCGCGGGTGTGTTGTAGGTGGCTATTGCTTCACAATTTCTGGCATTAAAGCCATGATTTCTAATACAAAAAGATTGCTGGAAATCCGCAGCGTTTTCAGGAAGATTGAGTTAATGCGGTGAAGTCGTTTCACGTTGAAGCTATGATTGAGTAAAGCGATTTTGTGCCTGGCATTAATCATCGTTTTTAACTTGCTTCCAGAATTTTGAAAAACTGTTATAAGGTTTTGGTGGGTCTGGGTACAACCACTGCCGCTCCTCGGTCTGTGGGCTCCAGTGATTACATCCAGTATACTCCTGCCGTAAAACATCAGCAGCACCCAGCTTTTTAGCCAGCTCTTGGCTTGTGCCTTTTACAAAGCGAACACCGGGTATAAAGCTCGCCCAGTGTTTTATAAATGACCAGCGTTTATAGCTCATCGGCCACTGTGCCTGCTGTTCGGTATCTACAAATATCCATTGATGTGTTGCAGTCGGTTGCCACTCTTTCTGCAAATGCCAAACAGAGCGCAGCGCAACGCTTTCTGATATCGGTTCAATATTTTTAAGGGCTTCAAATGGCAGCGTTTGTTGCAAGTCTGGACTGTCGGTTTCTGCTAGTACACCTGGTATCTGCCAATTTTCGAATGCCTCATAGGGGACGTCGAGAAAGGTACCGTGCTGGCTGGATTTACTGAACTTGTTGATGTTGTCTTGGTTTGCAAAATAGCGTTTATTGCTGAATGTGCCTGCTATCCATTGCCAACTCAAAGTATTGCTTGCCAGATCACCATCGAGCAAGTGATAGTGCATCCATTTAGCCGCAGGCAACCAATGTGTATTACCCATATTGCAACAGATCGAAGCTACCCACATTCTAGCGTGATTATGCATACTGCCAATCTGCTGAAGCTGCTGTAGCGATTCATCGATGACGTTTATCCCGGTTTGGCAATTGAGCAGTGAAGAAGGTAGTTGCATACGAGTGGATACGCTGGGGTTCTTTAAATCAGAGAATATAGCGTCTCGATTATTCTGCCATATACGATGAAAGTACTCTCTCCATGCCAGCTCAAAGAGTAGTTTTTCACATTTGGGCTTTGCATGCCGACTTAGTACTGCATTTGCAACATCTCGAGTATTGATAATCCCGTGCGTTATAAAGGGGCTTAGCCAAGTGACTGCGCCATCCAGAAAGTTTCGAGTCTTGTCATAGTCATGCGGATTTATGCACGCAAGCCTTGACTGGAGATCATCATATCCGCAATGGAAGAACGACGTGCTTTTGGGGTCTTTCATAATTTTTTGTTGGCTTAGGTTTTATTGATGCTCTTAGCGCTTTGATGCTACTTGATTATCTGGGCGGATCTAAAAAAATGTTTTTAAAATCATCTTCGTGCAGAGGCAATCTTTTAGAGATCACAAGCGTTACAATCCTGTACAGATATCAGGTTTAACTTCAGCACAACTGTGCTCTGATGTTTACGTAGATCTGCATTCACTAAACGGACGATAAAATGAACACATCACTGCCAAAAACTATTCTCCGATCAGACTACCGTCCATCTCCTTGGCAGATAATTCACACGCGGCTATTGTTTGAGCTAGATGCGCATCGTACCCGAGTCACTAGCCATCTAAAACTAAGAAAACACGATGAGGGGTCATTGGAGCTGGATGGTGTTGGCCTGAAGCTCCTCTCAGTGCAGTTGGATAGCAAGCCTTTGGCAGAGTCGCAATACACGGTCACTGAGAAACAATTAATAGTAGACTCCTTGCCAGCTGAATGCGTTTTATCCATTGTTGTTGAGATCGACCCAGAGTCAAATAAAGCACTCGAGGGCCTGTATCTTTCAAGTGCTAACTTCTGCACACAATGTGAAGCAGAGGGTTTCAGAAAAATAACGTACTACCTTGATCGTCCTGATGTCCTTTCCACCTTTGATGTGTCAATCTCAGCAGATGCAAAGCGGTATCCTGTTTTGTTGTCCAACGGAAATTTTGTGTCTAGCGAGATGCACGACGATGGCAGGCATTCAGCGCACTGGCACGATCCTTACCCTAAGCCTGCCTACATTTTCGCGCTGGTTGCTGGTGAACTATCACATATAGAAGACGAGTTTGTCACCGCTAGTGGTCGCAAAGTAAAACTATTGATATACGTTCAAGCACACAATATTGATGCATGCTCGTTGGCGATGGATGCGTTAAAGCGTTCCATGCGTTGGGATGAAGAGGTTTATGGATTGGAATACGATCTTGATTTATTCATGATTGTGGCGGTAGATGATTTCAATATGGGCGCTATGGAAAATAAGGGCCTCAATATTTTTAATTCCAAGTATGTACTGGCTAATCAAGACACTGCTACTGATGCAGATATTCTTGGTGTCGAAGCGGTTATTGCACATGAGTACTTTCATAACTGGACCGGCAATCGGGTTACTTGCCGTGATTGGTTTCAACTCAGTTTAAAAGAAGGACTAACGGTGTTTCGCGATCAACAGTTTAGTGCTGATATGCATTCACCCGAAGTAAAGCGCATAGAAGACGTGCGTCTTTTGCGCTCGGCACAGTTTCCTGAAGATGCAAGCCCCCTGTCACATCCCATTCGACCCGACAGCTATATCGAAATCAATAACTTTTATACGCTGACTGTTTATGAGAAAGGTGCAGAAGTGATTCGCATGATGCATACTTTATTAGGCTCGGATCACTACTATAGCGGTGTAGATTTGTTTTTAAAACGCCATGATGGTGAGGCTGCTACCTGCGATGATTTTATTTCTGCGATGCAGGAAGCATCTGGCGTCGACTTGTCCCAGTTTCAGCTGTGGTATTCGCAAGCCGGTACACCGACACTGAAAATCACCGATAGTTTCGATGAAACCAAAGGTGAGTACACACTGAATATAGAGCAAAAAATACCCGATACCCCTGGGCAAAAAAATAAAAAGGCCATGCAAATTCCATTGCGTATTGGGCTAATCAATTCAAAAGGCCAAATGGAGGCCGTATCGTTAGGTCGCAAAGAAGGTGATGGTGCTGTATTGGATGTCACCGCTAAACAACAGAAATTTGTCTTTAGCGGATTAACATCCAAGCCCGTGCCTTCCTTATTGCGTGGCTTTTCCGCGCCGGTTCATGTTGAGTACGATTACAGCGATAAAACCCTGTGTTTTCTTCTTGCGCATGATACTGACAGTTTCAATCGCTGGGAGGCGGTACAACGTCTTTATACCCATGTCATTAATCGATTTATGCTTGGGGAGAGGGAGGATGCTGCTGTGGATTTATTGCCCGCCATTGGCAGCGTTATCCGTGATAAAGGTATGAATGCTCGTTTTAAGGCTGAACTCCTGTCTATACCCAGCATTGAAACCCTGGCCAGTAACGCTGATGTTATAGATATACATGCAATGCACCGGGCGCGAAAAAAATTGATAAGTTGCCTGGCAACGGAATTTCAATCAGAGTTGGAAGTGCTTGCCAGTCGCAACGATGCTGAAGCCGATAAGCGTAGTAATGTAAACGCAGGTGCAGGTGCAGATATGAATCGTCGTTCGCTCGCAAACAAAGCCTTGATGCTCCTCACTGAGCTTGAAGAAGTGGTGTGGTTGCCTATAGCTAAAGAGAAGTTCGACTATGCTGATAACATGACTGATTCAATGGCTGCACTATCAGCATTGTGCTGTTCAAACACACAAGCTAGTCAAGACTCTCTAAATACGTTCTATAAGCGATGGGAATCCAACAAGTTAGTCATTGATAAATGGTTTGCAGTGCAGGCCGGTGCTGAACACGAGTTGGTATTTGAAAACGTCAAAGCTTTGATGCAACACCCAGCGTTTGATCGAGACAATCCCAATCGATTCAGGTCGTTGTTGGGTCGTTTTGCCATGGGAAATCCAGCGTATTTTCATGTTGCGGATGGTGCGCCTTATACATTGATAACCGATCAAATAATGCTGCTTGACAAAACCAATCCGCAAGTTGCGGCTCGCCTTGTTACACCATTCTTACAGTGGCGTAAATTTGTTGCACCGCAAAAGGAACATATGCAGGCAGCACTTCAAAGAATTGCGGCAGTAGATACCTTATCCCCCGATGTATTCGAGGTGGTTAGTAAGGCCTTGTCAGAATCAGTGTAGGGCGCGATGTTTGAGGTTTGTTGTTCAATGCTCGATGATTATCTCCTCTATCTTTGACCTCTAATTTGTTAAATACAATGGTGGCTGCGTGCTTTGAACTTGCTTCGAATGCGTGGAGTACCAGGACGTTGATTGAAAAAAGCTCTGGTTTTAAACGCAGTTTAATAATTATAAAAGTCAACTTGGCCACTTAACCCTGCTCCAGATTAAACGTCGTGTATTGATCACGCGGTGAATTGTTAAGTTGATCACGAAAGTGTTTAACTCTTGAACGCGGTTTAATTAATACAGACGCTTGCTCCTTGTTGCAGCGTATTAAAACGCATTGATTAACGCTTATTTGTGGTGAAAGCCAGCCCATAGCACGGATTTGTGATGACGAATTAATTTGTGCACTCGACAGTGTATTTCTGCGTAAACAAGGTCTATTTGTAAACAACTATGAATTGCGCTTTCGAGCGCCAGATGTATCGAGTGTGACATGTTAATTTTCGTATCTGACGCTGGCCCGATGCATCGTGCGTAGCAGTTGTAAAAAATCGAGAGGTTAAGGAATATGTCTGAAGAAAGAAAAAATGGAACTGTAAAATGGTTCGATAACGCAAAAGGATACGGCTTTATCGTCAGTCCAGAAGGCGAGGACGTGTTTGTGCATTATCGTGCGATCGTCGGAGACGGTTATCGTTCTTTGTCTGAAGGTCAGAAGGTAGAATTTGTTGCTACCCGTGGTGACAAGGGCTGGCAGGCATCTGAGGTTTCAACCGTTTAAATTTTGCAGGCCATAGGCCTGCAGATGTCATTATGATGTCACTATGTAAAAGTAGTAATAGCGGTAACAACAAATGTGCAGGTTGTTTTGTCTTCTGATACATTGACCAACAATCTGTACTGATACTCACACGCCCCTTTAACCGAGAGGCCAGTTACATTATCAGTATAATGTTGTGCTGAGTTGTAAAGTCGGTATATAGTTGCGGGTACGCGCCTTGCGTTATCGCATCATGAATAGCAGTAACAAACAACCAGTGTCACAGCTTGGTCTTCTAAAAGAGGATCGCTTCGCGCCATTTTTCTATACCCAGCTTCTGGGTGCCTTCAACGATAATCTGTTTAAAAACGCGCTCGTCGCCTTATTGAGCTTTGGTGTTTTGAAGCTTGGTGCAGAACAAGCTGGTTTACTTATCGCAGCGTCAGCTGGTCTGTTTATTCTGCCGTTTTTTCTGTTTTCTGCGTTTAGTGGTCAGGTAGCGGATAAATACGAAAAGTCGATGCTGATAAGGCGTATTAAGCTTGCAGAAATAGGCATTATGGTGCTCGGTTTTGCGGCTTTCATGTCGCAAAACATCAGTTTCATGATGGGCATCCTGTTTTTGATGGGCGTACAGTCAGCGTTTTTTGGTCCAATCAAATACGGCATATTGCCACAACATCTGCACGAATCCGAGTTGATTGGTGGCAATGGCGCTGTCGAATTAGGGACTTTTCTGGCTATTCTTTTAGGAACCATAATTGGCACGCAGCTGATTACTAAAGCGCCCAATGGCAGTGTATTGCCCGTGTGCATTGTTATCGTGCTGGTTGCTGTTGTTGGCTATTTCAGCGCTCGACGTATACCAACAGCCCCTGCGGCAGACCCTGATCTAAAGCTACGATTCAATCCTGTCACCGAGACATGGCGACTGATCAGATACACGAAAAAAAATCGTATTATTTTTCAGTCCATTATCGGCATTTCCTGGTTCTGGTTTATCGGTGCAACCTATCTCGCTCAATTTCCGATATTCGCCCGTGATGTGATCGGGGGCTCTGGCGATGTTTACACAATATTGCTGGCGGCATTTTCAGTGGGAATCGGGCTTGGTTCCGCGTCGTGTGAAAAACTATCGCACAGTCAGGTGGAGATCGGTCTTGTGCCATTTGGTGCGTTGGGGATCACCTTGTTTGGACTTGATCTCTTTTTTGCAACACCGAGTACGCCTTTGGGTGTCGATTTAGGGGGCTTAAGTTTCTTAAGTCTGGGTTGGCCCGCCTGGCGAATCCTTTTCGATATTCTCGCCATTGGTTTTTTTGGTGGCTTGTATATCGTTCCGCTGTATGCGCTGATCCAGAAAACCAGCGCACCCGATCGCTTGTCCAGAGCCATATCGTGTAATAACGTTATGAACGCCTTGTTTATGGTGTGCTCTGCAATTATCGCTGGTGCAATAGTTTCGGCTGGCGTGTCCATCGCTGGCATTTTTCTGTTTGTGGCGGTAACCACAGCCATGGTTGCGGCTTATATATTCAGATTGGTACCCGAATTTTTAATGCGTTTTTTAACCTGGATGCTAATGCACACGCTATATCGGGTGAGCAATACCGGGCTGGATAAAATACCGGATAAAGGAGCGGCTGTTCTAGCTTGTAATCATGTCAGTTTTGTCGATGCTTTATTGGTCGCCGGTAGTGTTCGGCGTCCCGTGCGCTTTGTTATGTATTACAAGATCTTCAAACTGCCGCTGTTGAGTTTTATTTTTAGAACCTCGAAGGCGATTCCGATAGCCAGTCAGAAGGAAGACAAAGCCATGTATGACGCTGCTTTTGAGGCCATGCATGCAGCGATAGAGGCGGGTGAGTTACTGTGTATTTTTCCTGAAGGGCAGATCACATACGATGGTGAGATGAACGAATTCAAACCGGGTATATTACGTGTGCTGGAGAAAACGCCTGCTGCAGTTTACCCAATTGCGTTACAAGGCCTGTGGGGCAGTCTTTTTAGTCGGAAAGGCGGTCGTGCTTTTTTTAAATTGCCGCGTCGTCTGTTTGCTCGAATTGGTCTGGTTGTCGGTGAACCTTTGTCGCCCGCCGGGCTCCGTACAGAAACCATTGCACAAGCGGTTTTAGCGCTGCGAGGAGAGCGTCGTTAAAGTACTCTTTGAATATGAAATACCCGTGCGCTGGGGAGATATGGACGCACTGGGTCATGTCAATAACATCATGTATTTTCGCTATTTTGAGCAGACGCGGTTAGCCTGGTTTGAATCAATGGGGCAGATGCCGTTGGCCTCTGGGGAGACCGGCACAGTTATCGTTGATAACCACGCAGAATATCTGCAGCCTGTTGTTTATCCGGCTAACTTGATTGTGAGCTTAAGTGCACATTCTCCCGGTAGAAGTTCTTTTGTCAGCACGTATACTATAGTGAATGAAGGCATAATCACGACACGTGGCAGCGCCAAGGTAGTCTGGATTGATTCCAGGCTACAAAAATCTGTCCCATTGCCTGAAAATATTCGCTCGCTTGTTGCGAGCTGTGAAATTTCTCCTGACGCATAACTCGAGACACTAATATCGTGACCAGCCAAAGCTACTGCTCCTGTTGCGGTGAAAAAGTGGAAACCAAAGTCCCCGAGGGTGATAATCGTCCACGCGCTGTTTGTGCTGGTTGCAACACGATACACTACGAAAATCCTAAAAACGTTGTTGGATGCCTGCTCGAGTGGCATGGCAAGGTGCTGCTTTGCAAACGCGATATCGAGCCAAGAAAAGGCTATTGGACTTTGCCAGCAGGCTTCATGGAAAACCAGGAAACCACGCTCGAGGGCGCTGCTCGTGAGGCACGCGAAGAGGCTTGCGCTGAATGCGATAACCTGCGCCTGTTCGCAGTGTACAACTTGCCAAGAATCTCTCAGGTGTACTTAATGTTTTTCGGCCGATTGCGTGACGGTATTGCTGACGCTGGCGACGAAACACAAGAAGTTGGGCTATTCAGCCAAAAAGACATACCTTGGAGCGAGCTGGCATTTCCGGTTGTTACCGAGACACTGACGCGCTATTTTGAGCGCCGTGAGGATAGATTCAGAGAGGTACACTACGCGGATATTTTTAGTCGTCCCGGGGCGCCACTGGATATTGTTCGCCATCCGGAGCAGGTGTAATCCATTCGCTGAAAGATCCTGCGTACAAAGCACCGGGTTCCATGCCTGCATGCGCCATTGCCAGCATATTGTGCGCAGCAGTTACACCCGAACCGCAATAATGGACCACAGACTTGTGCTGGTCTTTATTCGACTGTGCCTCGCGGACTAATCCTGCAAAGCGCTTTTTTAGTTCGGCTGCAGATTTAAACTGACCACTGCTTGCAAGGTTTTCCATAAAGGGAAAATTAAGCGCACCCGGGATCCGCCCGGCAACTGCATCAATGGGTTCGTGATCGCCATCAAAGCGTTCTTTTTCTCGCGCATCGATCAGTATGTACTCATGCTTCTGGGTATGGACATCACCCCGGTTTACGGATTGAACCAGTGCGGGAGTTACTTTGAATTCAACCGCGCTGGCGTTCTTTTTTGACGGTGCAAGTTCAGTTGAAGCAAATGCATCGCCCGTTTCGATTTTAAATCCGTTTTTCTGCCATTGAGCAAAACCACCGTCGAGCACAGCACACGGCAAATGACCCAACCAGCGGCTTAGCCACCAAAAACGGCTGGCGACTGCACCCGCTTTGTCGTCGTAGGCAACCAACTGTGTGTTGTTTTTGATTCCCCATGCTCGAAACTGCGCAGCTAAGGTTTCCTTGTCTGGCAGTGGATGCCTGCCAGTAACGCCAGCAACAATCTTGCTCGACAAATGTCGATCGAGGTGAGCATAGCGAGCAGCTGGTATACGTGACTCAGCGAATGCTTTTTCACCTTGTGTGGTATCAGCTAGTGAAAATCTGCAATCTATAATGACCCAATCGCTGTTGAGGTTTTTGTTAAGTGTTGCTGCTGTTACTAACGTTGAGTGCATTTAGTTCAGTCTTCAAAGCTTAGGCAATACACTCGGTGTCTATGGCGATTGCATTTATCTCAGCGCTTATTTATCTCACCGCTTAGAGTTCTCGAAGTTCGCGTCGCAGAATTTTCCCCACATTGGTTTTTGGCAGTTCATCAACAAATTGAATTACTTTGGGGCGTTTGTAACCCGTTAGATTTTCTTTGCAGTGCGCCAATATGGCGTCTTCGGTGAGTGAGGGGTTCTTTTTGACAATCACCACTTTAACCACTTCGCCAGAATGTTCGTCTGGTATACCAATCGCACCGACTTCAAGCACGTCAGGCATCATTGCTATGACGGCTTCAATTTCATTGGGATAAACGTTAAAGCCAGATACCAAAATCATGTCTTTAAGCCGGTCGACAATCTTGAAAAAACCAGCCTCGTTCATTTGCGCAACATCGCCTGTGTGCAACCAGCCGTCGCTGTCTATGGTGTCGCTGGTGGCTTCAGGCTTTTGCCAATAGCCTTGCATCACTTGCGGCCCACGAATGCACAGCTCACCCGCTTCACCCATAGGCAATGCTTCATTGTTTTCATTACGTATAGAGGCTTCTGTTGAAGAAATAGGCAAGCCAATTGAATCGTTAAAGCCACCAATGTTCATTGGATTGATGCAGGCGGCCGGGCTGGTTTCCGTTAAACCATAAGCTTCGACCAAAGGCTTGCCAGTGGTTTCCTGCCATTCATTTGCAACTGCTTCTTGCACAGCCATGCCCCCGCCGAGCGTCATTTTTAATCCAGAAAAATCAATGTCTTTAAATCCATCGGTATTCATTAAGGCGTTGAAGAGCGTGTTCACACCGGTAAAGGCTGTAAAACGAAATTTCTTTAGCTCTTTTACAAATCCTGGCATATCGCGTGGGTTGGTGATCAGTACATTAAGTGCACCCAGTTTCATGAATGTCAGGCAGTTTGCCGTTAGTGCAAAGATATGATAAAGCGGCAAAGCAGTGATAATAATTTCTTTACCTTCTTCAAGATCATTAATGCTGATCCAGGCATGCGCTTGCAGAATATTGGCAACCATATTGCCGTGCGAGAGCATAGCCCCTTTCGCTACCCCGGTTGTGCCACCCGTGTATTGTAGAAAAGCAAGATCATCATGTGTCAATGTGGCATCTGTTGCCGTCAGGCTGGCACCTTTTGCCAGCACATCTTTAAAGCCATGCGAGCCGGGCAGGCTAAATGGCTTAACCATTTTCTTAACGTATTTAATAACAAAATTCAGTAACATCGATTTTGGAAAATCGAGCATGTCACCAAAGCGCGTGGTAATCACCATTTCAACGTCAGTGTCTTTTACAACATCTGCCACTGTGTGAGCAAATGCCTCAACGACAACAATCGCTTTAGCGCCAGAATCTTTTAACTGATGCTCAAGCTCTCTGTCTGTGTAGAGCGGGTTGGTATTAACAACAACAAGGCCAGCGCGTAACGCTCCGAAAACCGCAATGGGGTATTGCAGCAGGTTGGGCATCATGATGGCGATGCGGTCGCCTTTTTCAAGACCTGCATTTTGTGTTAGCGAGGCGGCAAACTGCTTTGTGTACTGGTCGAGCTCGCCGTAAGTGATGGTTTTGCCAAAGTTGGTAAAGGCCGGTTTGTCGGCAAATTTCTCGCACGCTGTCGTAAATATGTCAACGACGGATGAGTAGGCAGAGACATCAATATACTCTGGTATGCCTTCTTGATAGGACTGCAGCCAAGGTTTGTCAGTCATTTTTACTCTCCGCAAGTTGTTTTACTAATGGTTTGGCGCTTGAAAATGCAATGCCTGCTATTAGGCAGCGCTGCCACAACATTTTTTATGTTTTTTACCACTGCCGCAGGCGCAAGGTTCGTTTCGCCCCTGTTTTGGCGCATCGCGGCGATATTGTTTGATTTCGGGTACTTCAGCGTCTTTAAAATACCATTGTCCATGGTAGCGTTCGAAAACGCCGACCTCATGATGTGTATGACGCTGTTTATCGGCATCACGGTAGCGCGCCGTAAATTCGATTCGCGTGGTGTCTGCTTCGGATGAGTCAACATCGATGATGTTCAATCCCAACCATTCCGACTCACTCGCCCAGCGGCCAGTTGCCACCTCATCAATTTCGGTGCGTGAAGCCGGGTGATGGGATGAGAGAATAAACGCCATATTAGCGAGCGTGTGAGCGGTATAGCGCGCTCGGATGAGCTGCTCCGCTGTGTCCACTTTTTCACCGCCATCGATAAATCGTGCACAGCACGATGCTAAATCTGATCCTGACCCGCAGGGGCATTGCGTCATGACACAAAACCTGAATATATTGAAAGAATGGAGTTTATCCTAAGCAGGGGTAAAATCGCACCTTAGTTTATGAGTATCATTAGAAAATGGCGTCGAAATTGATCAAAAAGCTACTGTAAAAATACGCGATTTCCATCTTCATCACGCGTAAACGGCAGGCTTGCCTGATGCAAAGACTTCCCGTTGAGGACAATCTTGCCCTGATCGCGGTGCTCGCCAGCCACCGTAAATTCAAAACGGTATTCCCGACGCAGACAGGCATTGCCGGCTTTATCTCTGCCAAGGCGTAGCTTTTTTAGTGCCACTGTCTGGTCAAGCAGCTGCACCGACTCGCGCTTGCAAAGCCTTTTGGCATGCGCAACAGCGGTTTCTTTGGCTCGCATCCCCGTCCACCAATAGCCAATAACAGCCGCTATGAGTGCGATAAACATCAGATTCTGAAAAAAATTACCTGCCATAACGATGTTGGATTGTCCAGATTGGGAAGGGGTGTGATAAAGCCATTATACTGTCGTCTGACATCAGGAAATGGTAAGTGATGAACGACCCAAAAGCAGATATTGATCAACAAACACGTACAGAGCTCGAAGCGGCTGCGTTCCGAACGCTGGTGGCTCATTTTCAGGAGCGAACAGATGTGCAAAACATTGATTTGATGAACCTGTCTGGCTTCTGTCGTAACTGCCTGTCCAAATGGTATGCCAAAGCGGCTGCGGAGCGTGGACTGGATATAGATTATGAGGCTGCCAGAGATGAAGTCTACGGTATGCCGTACAGCGAGTGGAAATCAAAGTTTCAGCTGCAAGCGACGCCAGAACAAAGGGCTGAATACCAGAAGAAGTTCCCAGCCGAGTAAGCCTGTCTTCGTCGGATTGTAAGCAATGACATTGTTGTTGGACGAATCACGTCAGCGTCTGATCGAGGCTTTGCTGCGCGATGATCCCAAACGGATTCTACTTGCCGGGGATAATGCAGTAGCGTTTTCCACTGTGCTGGAAGATAAACTGCCGGGTGCGACTAAAATAGTGCTTGAGCCAGCTAGTTCTGCTAATAATGAGAACAAGGCCGAGACTGCGGCCGATGTAACAGATCAGGTGGAGATCACGGCGATCTCAGCAATGGCCTTTAATACGCTTTCGCTTACCCATCCGATTGATGCGCTTTGGCTGCAACTGACGAGTGATTATTCCGATGTTTCGCTTGCTGAGATAATGGTGGGCAAGGCTGCTCGGCTGGCTCCTGGCTGTGTTCTGGTGGAGCAACGACTGTCGTCAGAAGCGCTCGAACAAAATCCAGTGATGGTGCTTCGGCCTGAAGCCTTTTATGCACTTGGATTTGTCAGGCTGGCAAAAGTGGCAAGCGCTACGGCTGCGGTTGAGCTTTATGGATATCGCCTGAGTGAGTATAAGCAAGTGCCAGATTGGCTAAATGCACGGTTTTGGGCAAACCCTGAGCGCTACAACAGTGTTGACTGATGTTTTATCGAGTGCCATTTTGCTGACTCATGGCCAATGTTGCGGTGTTTTGTATACGTCCTACCTCAACACGGCCCAAACTGGGCCATTTTGGTGTAACTTATGCACCTCAAATTCCACGTCAACATCAGGAAAGCACGTGACATTTAATGTCCATCCTGAATCATCGCTGCAATATGACCACTTTGGCCGCAAAACGGTTGAAGCATTGGGCTAGCTGTTCCGTTATTTTTTGATGAAAAAGGCAGCAAGAGCCAATTGCAATCTGGCACAAGTCGCTTTATGGGAGATACTTTGAGCACCATAGAAATTACTGAACTTCAGGGTGATGGCATCGGTCCCGAACTCGCCGATTCGCTTCATGCTCTCGCCGAATCATTGCCCGCTGATTTTAAATTTTCTCCTGTAGACTGGAGCCTTGAAAATCGTGAGGCCAAAGGTGATGAAGTTATCGACGAGGCAGAAGAGTCTATGCGTCGAACCAAGCTTGCGGTTAAGTACCCCACAATCACCAATAAGCGCAGCCCTAATGCACTGATCAGGCGCCGTTGTGAGTTCAGTGTTATCTACCGGCCGGCGATTTCCATCAAAGGTATTCATACCAACTTCAAAGAAAACGTCAATCTACACATTGTGCGTATAGCAACTGGCGGTACATATGACGATCCTGGCCAGCTAGTCGGTAATGATGCTGCGGTATCCTTACGCATGGTTGAGCGCAAGCCGTGCCTGCAGGCTGCTCGCTTTGCGTTCGATCTGGCGCGTAGAAAAGGCGCGACCTACGGCGATGGTAATTATAGTGTGACCAGTTCGTCAAAGCACACCATCCAGCGCGTAACCGATGGCCTGTTTGAGTCTGTTGTTGCTGAGGTTGCTCAAAATAATAAAGACGTTGATCATCATGTTGAATTATTTGACGCCTTGCTCGCCAAAATCATTCTTGACCCGTCCGAATATGAAGTCGTTCTGGTACTTAATGAGTATGGGGATTTTCTGTCTGATATGGCCTCTGGTCTCGTAGGCAGCCTTGGAACTGGCGCCAGCGGTAACTACTCTTTCGACAGTGATAACCAGGTTGACATTGCCATGTTTGATCCAGCAGGTGGTACTGCACCTGATATCGCAGGTAAAAACATCGCTAACCCGGCGGCGGTTATGTTGGCTTTTGGAATGTTACTTAACCATGTTGACCGATACGACCTTGGACATGCCTTGCGTTTAAGTTTATTGAGTGCAATTGAAAATGGCGAATCCACACGAGATCTGGGTGGTAAGCTGAATACTGACGAATTTACGCAGGTCGTGATCGATCGAATTCCAGAGTATATAAAAACAAGCTAGCCAGTGTTAGAAAACGGGTTTGACTCAAACTGGCAGATAGAACTGGCAGATAGATATGAGAGCGGGTTCAGCGTAGTTGTATCAAGGCAGCTAGTGCAACTTGGCTGGTTTAGCCTGGTTGGTATAAGAAAATTGGTGTGTGATTAAGAGCTTTAACAGGTAGTCAATATGAGTTCAATGAAGGCGAAAATAGAATCGTCGATGCTGGCAGGGGGCAACTCGCCTTATCTTGAATCACTGTATGAGGCGTATCTGCAAGACCCCAATCAGGTTGATGAATCCTGGCGTGACTTATTTGCTCGACTGCCCATGGTTGGAGACAACGCGCGTGAAGAATCGCATGCGCGGATTCGTGAGCAGTTTTATTCGATAACACGCAACGGTGGCGCCGGCCGAGCACCGGCTGTTGCTAATGATGACGCATCATCCGGGCAAGCACTCAAGCAGATCCATGTAGCACAGCTTATTAATGCGTACCGTGTTCGTGGGCATCAGCTTGCCAAGACAGATCCACTTGGGCAGGTCACCACCGCTAGCGTGCGCGAGTTACGCTTGCATGAAAACAATCTATCTGACGCTGACTTGGATACGGTGTTTCCAACACCAACATTGCACGGAATTGATCATGCACCGCTTAAAGATATAATTTCGCACCTCGAAAAATGCTATTGCAGCAGTATCGGTTACGAATACATGTATATCGATCACACACCGCAAAAAGATTTTTTACAGACCCGCATTGAGTCTACTGCCTCAGCGCCAAAATTAAACCATGAAACAAAGCGCTGGCTATTGCAACGTGTAACTGCGGCAGAAAGTCTGGAGAGGCATTTGGGCTCACGCTATGTTGGCCAGAAGCGTTTCGGTCTTGAAGGCGCAGAGAGCCTGATTGTTTGTATGAGCGAATTAGTTCAGCGTGCAGGTGATGCTGGTGTTAAAGACATGGTTATTGGTATGGCGCACCGTGGTCGTCTTAATGTGCTCATCAATATTCTGGGTAAAAATCCGGCTGAGCTTTTTTCTGAATTTGAAGGTAAGCACGATGAATCGCTCTCTTCAGGCGATGTGAAATACCATCAAGGCTTCTCATCAGATTTAAAAACCAAAAATGGTCATATGCATTTGGCCATGGCGTTTAATCCCTCGCACCTCGAAATTGTGTCCCCTGTGGTTGAAGGCTCGGTTCGCTCAAGACAGGACCGGTAT
The DNA here is from genome assembly GCA_938038175.1 of uncultured Granulosicoccaceae bacterium. GTDB lineage: Bacteria > Pseudomonadota > Gammaproteobacteria > Granulosicoccales > Granulosicoccaceae > Granulosicoccus. Next base: position 17,091 of record CALHRQ010000242.1, read on the forward strand.
GGTGATAATGATGGTGACTGGGTTGTACCCATTGCGATTCATGGCGATGCTGCTTTTGCTGGTCAGGGTGTTGTCATGGAGACATTTAACATGGCTGACTCGCGCGGGTTTTCAACCAAAGGGACTGTGCACATTATTGTGAACAACCAGATTGGTTTTACCACTAGTAATGCAGCTGATGCACGTTCAACCTTGTATGCCAGTGATGTGGCAAAAATGATCAGTGCTCCTATCTTTCATGTTAATGGTGATGATCCGGAAGCGGTATTGTTTGTCACACAGCTTGCGCTGGATTTTCGTATGACTTACAAAAAAGATGTGGTTATCGATCTTGTTTGTTATCGAAGGCTTGGGCACAACGAAACGGATGAGCCGTCAGTTACACAGCCCTTGATGTACAAGACCATCAAAGCACTACCCACAACCCGCAAAATTTACGCTGAGAAGTTGGCCGCCGAGTCAGTCATTTCTATCGAAGAATCGGATGCCATGATTAATGGTTATCGCAATAGTCTTGATGCCGGTGAAACGGTGGCACCCAATGCGGTCGTTGGTATTAAAGAAGCACCTGAGTTAGTGGTGGACTGGACGAAGCACCTTGATCAGGAGTGGCGTGCTCCATACGATAACCGTATGCCAATAGAAACCTTGCAGGCGATGGCGAACGAACTTACCACCATTCCTGATGGGTTTGTGTTGCATTCACGCGTTAAAAAACTGGTGGATGACCGGCGCAAGATGACTGCCGGCGCGTTACCGGTAGATTGGGGTTACGCAGAAACCATGGCCTATGCATCACTACTACATGATGGTTACTCCGTGCGCCTGTCCGGGCAGGATTGCGGTCGCGGCACATTTGCTCATCGCCATGCCGTGCATCATCATCAAAATCAGCGTGAGTCGCTTGTCCCCTTACGTAATATCAACAGCAATCAGGCGCATTTTCTGGTCATTGATTCTGTACTGTCAGAAGAAGCGGTTCTGGCGTTTGAGTACGGTTATGCTCAGGCTGATCCGAATACACTGGTAATTTGGGAAGGCCAGTTTGGTGACTTTGCCAATGGTGCGCAGGTTGTTATAGATCAGTTCATCAGTTCTGGCGAAACCAAATGGGGGCGTTTATGTGGTTTGACCTTGTTACTACCGCACGGCTATGAAGGGCAGGGGCC
>CALHRQ010000243.1 GCA_938038175.1 uncultured Granulosicoccaceae bacterium
TTGTTATTTGTTGGAAATGCTGAATACACATAACGTATACTGCTTTTTTATAGATAACAGTAAAACAAGATACGGCTCGATGAACGAGAAACGCGAATGAAGTCCGAGGTTGATAAACTTTTAAAGAAGAACGCTCAGCTAAACCAACTGGATTCAGTAAAAGTGACAAGCCATGTACAAAGAGAGAAGGGTGAATGGTTCTTAAACACCTTGATGCTACAAGGGCACACTGTCGCGTTTAAATACAACCGTAAAAAACGGTATAAAAACCTCGAAGGCGCGTCTGTAAACCTCACTTACTACCCTCAAACCGAGCAAATTGCCGGAATCGATTTTGACTATATGAAAGTCGTCAGAATTCGTCGAAGCTAAATATCTACCGCTTGGTAAAAGCATTTTTTTCTGCGTTTAAACATTTGTATGTATCAAGATTATTGCTCTGTATTCGAAAATAGTTCACGGTGCGAAGGGCAGTATTGAGGCCCGGTCTTAAATTGCGTTATCCAGTTATCAAAGCTATCCGTCACGCTACGAAACACCGTACAATCAGTTGTATGAATAAGATAATAATCGAGCAATTTGACCGTAATACTTTCGTGAATCGCTATGGTGGTTTGTATGAGCATTCGCCCTGGATAGCGGAGGCTGCATGGGAGAAAATAAAAGATCAGACTTCAATCACCGTAGACAGTTTGCGCTCGCAATTAAAAATAATAGTGGATAGTGCTTCGGAAGAACAACAGCTTGCTTTGCTTTGTGCACATCCAGAACTTGCCGGAATAGCGGCGATTAATGGTGAATTAACAGCAGAGTCTACAGATGAACAGGCAAGCGCGAGATTAGATCTGTGTTCTGATGCTGAGTACGAAAAATTTCAGAATTTAAATAAGCAGTATAACAACCGGTTTTCGTTCCCTTTCATTCTTGCGGTACGTGGCAGGTCTCGTGTTGAGATTTTGGAGGCATTTGAGTCACGGTTACATAATACTGTGGATCAGGAGTTTTACACCGCTATCGAGCAAGTGCATCAAATTGCTTCAATGCGCCTGGACGTTATAGAGGCTGGTTAGTTAAAACGTGGCCATTTATTTCCCTTTACGATTGAGGGGATTACGCTATGATACGGCTCTGAGGAAATCCAACAGTCACACAATACAAAGCATCTAGGCAATGAGCGCATACTTATTAGAGTGGGTTAATCTATTGGGTCGATGGGCTCATATGATCACGGGGATTGCGTGGATTGGAGCATCGTTCTATTTTATTTGGTTGGATAATAGCCTGGAGGCACCTAAAAAGACTGAAGACTCTGATCAAGGGGTTTCAGGAGAAGTGTGGTCTGTCCACGGCGGTGGTGTTTATCATGCTCAGAAATATCAGCTAGCGCCTCCAACCTTGCCGGACACTTTACACTGGTTCAAGTGGGAGGCGTATACCACCTGGATTTCTGGCATGTTTTTGATGGCCTTAATGTATTGGTATGGCGCAGAGATTTATCTGATCGACCCTGCTGTTGCCGATTTATCCAAACCGATAGCCATAATTATTGGTATTGCGGTTATTTTCCTGGGATGGTTTGCCTACGATTGGCTTTGCGAGAGCGAAATTGGTCAAAATGAGCGGAAAATGGCGCTTATTATGTTCACCGTATTGGTGATTCTTGCTTTTTTTCTCTGTCAGATATTCAGTGGCCGAGGTGCTTACATGCACTTTGGCGCTATGCTCGGCACAATTATGGTCGGGAATGTTTTTTTTGTGATAATTCCAGGCCAAAAGGATTTGTTGAAAGCAAAAATTGAAGGCCGACAGCCTGACTCTATACATGGCATACGTGGCAAGCAGCGCTCTGTCCACAATACCTATTTTACGTTGCCAGTCTTGTTAGTGATGATCAGTAATCATTACGCAATCACTTATGGACATCAGTTTAATTGGTTAATACTCATCGCAATTACACTCATAGGCGCACTGATACGCGTATATTTTGTCGCAAGACATAAAGGGCGAGCATCTCCGTTACCGATTTTAGCAGCAGGCCTAATACTCTTCAGTATCATCGCTTTAATGGCGCCTTCTTCAAACGAGCTTACGGCTAGTACTTCTGGAAACGGTGTATCAAATAGTGCGGACGCTGTTGATATTGAGACAATACATGGCATCGTTGTAAGTAGATGTAGTTCATGCCATGCATCAGTCCCATCTCAAGCTGGTTTCGCATCAGCACCAAAAGGAATTGTATTTGAAAGCCAGGACGATGTGGTAAGGCAGGCCGTAGCCATTTACCAGCAAACGGTTATCACCAAGGCTATGCCAATTGGAAATTTAACGGGTATAACTGAGAAAGAGCGGAATACAATTGGCCAGTGGTTCCAGCAGTTGCCCAGATAAAATGACAATAACACCCACCGGACAGCCTGTTCAATATTAAAAAATAGGGGGCTTTAGATTATGGAACAGTTTAAATCAGGCAATGATGTTCTGCTTGCTGATGAGCATCTAATACAATCTTTCGCTGATTTAGATGCTCTAAAACAGAACGAAGCCCGCACTGTAATAAATCGTGCTGAAGGCGCATATGTTTATGACAGTGATGGTAAAAAGCTGATAGACGGTATAGCTGGCTTGTGGTGCGTCAATATAGGCCATGGTCGCCATGAGCTTATTAAGTCTATTACCGATCAGCTCAATACACTCGACTATTATTCTACATTTTATAATTTCACTCATCCGTCTGCTGCGCAGCTTGCAGAAAAAATTACAAGTCTTGCACCGGACAATCTTAACCACGTGTACTTCGCCAACTCAGGTTCGGCTGCCAACGATTCTGCAGTAAGAATATTACATCATTACAATCAACGTCTGGGGAAGCCTGAAAAACGAATGGTACTTAGCCGCATAGGTGCTTACCACGGGTCTACTTATTTATCTATTGCAATGACTACTCCTGCATACTCAGAATGTTGGACTGGTGCTAACGATCTAGTACATCATCTGCGATCTCCACACTATTGGCGCGAGGGGGGTGGTTTGTCAGAGGATGAATTTCTGAACGTCTTGATGGACGATTTAAACGAGACTATTTATCAGATAGGGCCTGAAAATATTGCTGCATTTATTGCTGAGCCGATAATGGGCGCTGGTGGAGTCATTGTAGCGCCAGATGGGTATCACAAAAGAGCGTTAGCAATTTGTCAGGAAAATGATATCAAGTATATCTCCGACGAAGTGGTTACCGCATTTGGGCGACTCGGACATTTTTTTACATCTAAAGATATGTTTGGAATTGAACCAGACATCATCACTACAGCAAAAGGACTCACCTCTGGCTATCAGCCACTATCTGCAACTCTAATTTCTGATGAAATATACGAAGTGATCTCAGCGCCGGGGGAGAAGTTTCTACATGGCTTTACTTATTCAGGACACCCAGCAGCTTCGGCTGTAGCCTTGGCCAATATCGACATTATGGAGCGAGAACAATTGCCACAGCTAGTTCGCACAACTGGAAAGCTATTCGAAAACACTTTAAGAGAATTAAGTCAGCTTGATATGGTTGGTGAAGTACGCGGGAGTCACTTTATGATGGGAATAGAATTGGTCAAAGATAAAGCCAACAAAACACCATTCGACAAGAGCGTAGAAATCGGTAGTCTGGTGGCAAAAGCAGCGCAGAGTCGAGGTCTTATAGCCCGCCCACTGGGCAACTGCCTTGTTATGTCCCCCACATTGATACTCACACCCGAGCAAATCAAGCAAGTTGGCGCCATTTTGGAAGAAAGTATTTCGGATGTTGCTAGACAAATTGGAGTCGCATAAATAAAAAACATTTATCGGTAAAATGTGTTGTTGACATCAGCTTGTAAGGCGTTGATACTGCTAGTATTTAACGCATGTCACCTTGTTAATCGGATACGCTTCCGTAGGTCAATATCAACTATTGGCAAGCAGTGTTGATTCGTTAAAACGAAATGACTATGTCAACATAGAAATCGAATGGTCAGCATTTGTCGTTTTCATAACACTTTTAGTTTAATAGGTGCTCAGAACATTGACAGACACATCATCATCGGCACTGGAAGTCAGTAATGTCGTAAAGGTATACGGTGCCATGCCAAATGGAGTATTGGCGCTCAAAGAAGTCTCCATCAATGTTGAGAATAATGAGTTTTTTACATTGCTTGGGCCATCAGGCTGTGGGAAAACAACACTGCTGCGAATGATTGCTGGCTTCGAAACGATCACCGAAGGCACTATTAAACTTTTTGGAGAGAATATAGAGAGGCTGCCCGCCAATCGACGTCCGGTAAATACGGTTTTTCAGCAATATGCATTGTTTCCACACATGAATGTTCTGCAAAACGTTGCATTTGGATTAAATATGCTTGGCAAAAGTGATATCGAAGCCAAGAGTACAGCCCAAAGAATGCTTGATATGGTGCAGTTAGGACAATACGCTGACCGTAAGCCCTCTCAACTATCTGGTGGCCAACAGCAACGAGTTGCGCTGGCACGTGCACTTGCACCCTCCCCAAAATTACTGCTTCTGGATGAACCTCTATCTGCGCTCGATTTAAAGTTACGCCAAGCTATGCGTGTCGAACTAAAACAAATACAAGAAGAACTGGGCATTACGTTTATTTTTGTCACCCATGATCAGGAAGAAGCCCTCACGATGTCAGATCGCATTGCGGTCATGTCTAATGGAGAAATTCAGCAAATCGGTACTGGGAAAGAAATCTACGAATCTCCAGGAAACGTATTTGTCGCAGATTTTATTGGTGAGACCAATTTGCTTAACGCAAGAGTGCAGTCCTCCAACGAAGAAGAGGCGATTTGCTTGATCGGGAAGGATACCGCGCTGACGTGTAGTTTTACTGAACCTGTTTCCAATGATGACTCAGTTACGGTTTCGATTAGACCAGAACGGATAGCATTGTCCAAGGTAAGTACAAGTAAAAAACATGCAGGTATTAAAGGCACGGTTAAACGGTTCGCCTATCTGGGCACGGATACCCAATGCATGCTTGAGCTGGAAGATGGCACTGACATTAATGTACGCGTTCAAAACGCACACCATAATGCTACCGATTTTACGATTGGAGAGAGTGCATATATTGAAATCGACCCTGGTGCTGCCAGGATACTGCTCAACTGATGTCAAAGCTTGTCGAAAAAAACAATAAGGCAGAATCTTCTCGAGGTGTGTTTGGTGAGATAGGTGTCTGGTTGTTATCGCCGTCCTGGATAGTTATTGGTGTATTTTTATTACTGCCCGTAATCATGATGCTGGTTTACTCTTTTTTAACCAAAGAGTTTAGAGGTGGTGTTATTTGGGAGCCTACATTAGCGGCTTATGATCAATTCATCTTCGATCGTGGTTTATTTGGTGATGAGCCACCTGTTATCGAATGGACCTACATTACTATTTTTGCTCGTTCTATTTGGCAAGCTGCGCTAGCAACCGTTTTTTGTTTGTTAATAGGTTTTCCAACAGCGTATTACATCGCAACGCGTCCTACACGCTCTCGTGGTGTCTGGTTGTTTCTTATCACCATCCCGTACTGGGTTAATTTACTCATTCGAACAGTCTCCATGAAATTTCTAATCAGAGATACGGGGCCGTTCAATCAGTTCTTATTATCAACCGGGTTGATAGATACGCCTATTCACATGGTAAATACAAATTTCGCTGTTCAGTTAGGCCTGTTTTACTCATACCTTCCGTTTATGGTGTTACCGATATATGCTGCGGTTGAGCGGTATAACTTTACGTTGTCTGAAGCAGCCTGGGATCTATACGCCGACCGTTGGACAACTTTAAGAAAAATCCTTATGCCGGTTGTTAAGCCCGGAATCATTGCAGGGTGTATTCTTGTTTTTGTACCAAGCCTTGGGGCTTTTCTAGCACCAGACTTACTTGGAGGCGCTAAAACGTTCATGATAGGTTCTTTGATTGAAGAACAGTTTAAAGGCAATGCGGGAAATTGGCCCTTCGGTGCGGCAGCGTCCATGATTTTACTGACACTGGTGCTGATAGTACTCATGATCTATGCTCGGCAACAGACACGCACCTATGGCGGAGCACACTGATGAGAGGTAGGTTAATCGAAGAATCAATAGCTAACTCTACAGAAAAGCGGGCAAGCCAATGTCAAACAGCTTAGCAAAAAAGGTTACAGATGTTCGACGCTATCCTGGTTTCTTCTCGCTAACCATTCTTTGCATGGTGTTATTGTATACACCACTGATTATTGTCACGATCTACAGTTTTAATGATTCCAGATCGATTACTGCCTGGGGCGGTTTTAGCCTGCGTTGGTACAACGACATTTTTTTTGGCCTGGAGGCTGCCAAATTCAAGACAGCAGCCTGGAATTCTATTTCTATTGCGATAATGGCTGGTACTAGCGCTACCATCATCGCAACATCGGCAGCTATAGGCATGATTCGCGGCAATCCTTTCAGTGGTAAATCACTGAGCTTTGGCCTTATCAACTTGCCTTTAATGGTGCCAGAGATTGTTACTGCTGTAGCCACGTTAATTTTCTTTAGTGCGATAGGATTTACACGCGGTTATCTATCAATTTTGATAGCTCATGTTGTTTTCTGTATCCCTTTCGCCTATTTACCTATTGCAGCTCGCCTGGAAGGTATAGAAAGACGTTATGAAGAAGCTGCAATTGATCTCTATGCTAGCCGCTGGCAGGCATTTACAAAAGTACTAATGCCGCTAATGGCGCCAGGAATACTGTCAGGATTTTTGTTGGCATTTATTATTTCGTTGGATGATTTTATTATTACCAATTTTGTAAAAGGAGCGGGTGTAGAAACCTTGCCAACCGCTATTTTTGGCTCTGTTAGGCAGGGTATCAAACCGAATATCATGGCACTATCAACATTGATGTTGATGGTATCGATATTTTTCGTATCTCTTTCCTATTACATCAATAGAATGGGTGAGCGAACGAAATAATATAAGTAGTAAAAATAGCTTGAATAACTTACCTTAAAAAATACCATAATTGGAGGAATGCAATGAAGTACACATTGAAAATAAGTGCTGCCCTGTTGGCAGCTACCGTTGCTGTAAGCACAGCCAATGCTGCGGACAAACTGTCAATTTACCATTGGTTTGAATATATTCCGCAGGAGTTGCTGAATAAGTTCACTGATGAGACCGGCATTGAAGTCACTATGGATACCTTTGACTCTAACGAGGCAATGCTGGCAAGCCTCAAGGCGGGATCACTTGGGACTTATGATGTCGCGGTACCCAGCGACTACATGGTTAAGATACTGCTGGACTCTGGCATGCTGCAATCGTTTGAAAGTTCGGAGCTTTCGAATTTTGGAAATATTGACCCAGTGTGGAGTGATCCATCCTTTGATCCGGGACGCAAGCACTCTGTGCCTTACCAATGGGGAACCACTAGTTTTGCGGTAAATCGAGATGTGTATAGCGGCGATATCAACACGACGGATATGTTGTTTAACCCTCCAGCTGAGCTTCAAGGAAAAATTAATGTGCTGGATAGCCAAGGCGAACTTATTTTGATGGCACAGTTGCACCTGGGAATAGAGCAGTGTTCAACTAATAGAGATGATGTGAAAAAATTAGATGCTCTGTTACAGGATTCAAAAAAGCATTGGGCGTCATTTAATTCTGATGGAGCAAAGGATGTTCTGGTGTCTGGCGACGCAGCAGTAGGTCAAATTTTTAATGGGTTTTCCACTAAAGCGCGAGAAGAAGGTGCCAACATTGAGTACG
>CALHRQ010000244.1 GCA_938038175.1 uncultured Granulosicoccaceae bacterium
CTTTGCATCTATCACAGATCAACCAGGTGGCTTTTTAATTACGCCGCTTAGCGCAGGTGATGCGATCATAACGCTGTCGGTATCCGATGGTGTTAATGATCCAGTCGAAACATCTTTCACAATTTCCGTGACGGCTGCACCGGTCAATCAGCCACCTCTGGTACAACCCCTGGCATTACCTGATCTTGAATTCGACGAAGGTGATAATCCGCTATTCGTTGGTTTCACAGCCAGCGATGATGATGGGTTTGATGATGTACTGACACTCGTTGCAAATAGCTCTGATGACGATGTCGTGACCGTTGCTGATGAAACTGATGGATTCACGCTGACACCGCAGGGCATCGGTAGTGCCACTGTTACATTCACCGCCAATGACAGTGTTAATCCGGTCGCCGCAGTATCGTTCGATGTCACCGTCAATGAAGTCATACCCGTTGTAGAAGCTCTTTATATGGCTGAATGTGCTGATTGCCACTCTGGTGATTTTACAGGTGCTCCACAACTGGGAGACACTGAAGAGTGGGTTAATAGAATTACTGCTGCAGGTGATGTTGATGGCTTGCTAGACACAGTGCTTAACGGTCGAGGCGCTATGCCAGCCTTTGCCGGACAGTTTTCTGATGTCGACTTAAGGGCGGTAACAGAATTTTTGCTCGGAGGTGCAGAACCGGCTCCAAATGAATCACCTGTTCTTATTCCAGCGATGATTGCAGATCTTAGCGCGCAGGCTGAGGCTACTCCAGTATTCGTGGCTTTTTCAGCCAGCGATGATGATGGACACAGTGATGTTGTTACATTGAATGGTGCGTCTTCGGATGAAGCTGTAGCCAGCATCATGTCTGAGGCCGGTGGATTTTCCATAACGCCTTTGGCAGTTGGTGATACGACGATCACATTGTCCGCATCTGATGGTGTAAACCCTGATGTTTCAGTGGATTTTACCTTTTCAGTTACGGCAGCTCCAGTGAATCAACCTCCTGTGGTTACACCGACGACACTGGCGGATCAATCAGTGCAACAAGGATCTGACCCGCTTGAAATTATGTTCTCGGCGACTGATGCGGATGGTTTTGAAGATGTCGTCGTCATCTCCTTCACCAACAGTGATCCCAGCGTAGCAACCGTTGAGCAAACCAGCACCGGATTCACCGTGTCTGCGGGAGACGTGGGTGCTGCGGACATTACATTTGTTGCCAGTGACGGGGTGAATGAGGCGGTAGAAGTGGGGTTCGAATTTGAAGTCACACCGATATTGGCAATGGGGGAAGAACTTTATGGGCAGGAGTGTGCAGCCTGCCATGAAAGTGGTTTATTGGGTGCGCCTCAACGCGGTGATACAGATGAATGGACGGCGCGAATTACCTCGGCAGGTGATATCGATGGTTTGCTGGATTCAGTGTTGAATGGTTTGGGCAATATGCCTGCTTTTGCTGGACAGTTCGATGATGCTGAGCTTTTAGCGGCAACGCAATTTCTGGTTGGTGGAGTTCAACCTGCACCGAACCTGCCACCAGAGCTTGTTCCATCGTCTATCGATGCGCTAACGATACAAGAGGGAGCGGATCCATTGCGCGTCCAGGTCAGTTTTACGGATGACGATGGGCACGACGATACGGTTGAATTGACAGCCAGCAGTACAGATGAAACAGTCGTTTCAATTCTGCCGAGCACAAACGGTTTTGAACTGTTTCCTATTGGTGAGGGAGCAGCCTCCGTGTCGATCTCGGCAAGTGATGGCGTAAATCCACCTGTCACATTGCGCTTTGAAGTCTCAGTAACAGCTGCTCCGGTTAATCAGCCGCCAGTAATAGAACCTGAAGCGATCACCAATCTGACAGTACAAACCGGGTCGACGCCTGTCAGTATTCCGTTTGTTGTGACGGATAATGATGGTTTCGATGATGTGATAACGGTAAGTTCATCATCCACTGATGAAAGTGTGGTTGAAGTCGATGAGCAAAATGGTGGCTTCCTGCTAACACCACTCGCTGCGGGTGACTCAACCATAACTTTATCGGCCAGCGATGGTGTTAATGATCCGGTTTCGCTGGTGTTTGATGTTTCGGTAATCACACCCGTACCCGTGGGTGTTGCGCTGTACAACGGGCAATGCGCATCCTGTCACGAAGGTGGTTTGCTCGGTTCACCGATACGTGGTGACACTGCTGAGTGGACAGCTCGCATTACAGCAGCAGGTGGTATAGAAGGCTTACTTGATAGCGTATTAAATGGGCGTGGCTCCATGCCTGCGTTCGGCGGTCTGTTTTCTGAAGGAGATCTTCGAGCAGCACTGGATTACCTGACCGATGGCGCAATGCAATTGCCTAATCTGCCTCCGGTAGTCACACCACCCACCGTTGCAGACCTGAATCTGCAGGCGAATGGCGCTTCAGCGAGTATCGGCATATCAGCCTCTGACAATGATGGTCACAATGATGTCGTGACATTCACTGGATCCAGTTCGGATACAACGGTCGCAACAGTGACCGAGCAGGCGGGCGGATTCCTGGTAACGCCAGGTGAAAGTGGTACCACCTTGGTAACCCTGTCTGCAAGCGATGGGGTCAATCAGCCAACCGTAGTGACATTTTTTGTTAACGTTGAAGAGGTCGCAGTCAACACGCCACCGCTCGTGATGCCGTTGTCGATCGCCACACAGTCAATCATCATCGGTGAAGAACCTTTGGAGATCGCGTTCAGCGCAACAGATGATGATGGTTTTGACGATCAACTGGTGACGACTGCAGTCAGCTCGAACATGTCTTTTGTAGAGGTGACAATTGACGACGACGGTATTCGTTTAAGCCCTGTTAGTGAGGGAAATGCAACCATTACGTTAACGGTTGAGGATGGTGTTAATGATCCAGTAGTGGTTAGTTTTGGTGTTTCAGTGACGCCATCGTTAGCGGGTGGGCGGGCATTGTACGAGGCCGAGTGTGCGGCCTGTCATGCAGGTGGTCTGCTGGGTGCACCGGTTTTTGGTGACGATGCTACTTGGATACAACTTGCCACTGCCGCCGGTGGTATCGATAATTTATTAAGCACAGTGCTTAATGGCCGAGGCAATATGCCAGCCTTTGCCGGTCGATATCCAGACGACGAATTACTTGCAGCACTTCGCTTTCTGGCTGGTGCTATCTCTCTTATAGAAGATGCCGATATGGACAGTGTTGCTGATGGCGATGACAATTGCCCTCAGGTATCCAATATCCAACAGTCCGATGAAGATGGTAACGGCGTTGGCGATGCTTGTGAGCAAGATGCGCCGAATCTGCCGCCGGTTGCAAAGCAGGATGCGGTCGTCATAGCGGGCCCTAACTCAACCGATGTCTATGATGTACTTGCAAATGATACCGATCCGGAAGGTGCGGTCCTGACAATTTCGCTGCAATCCGGCACCACGGAACTGGGCGGTACTGTCGAAGTTGTGGATGGACGCGTCAGGTATACCTCACCGGCAGGTTTTGCCAACCGTGTTGAAGATAGTTTTTATTACCTGGTCACTGATCCCGGTGGCTTGAGTTCAGAGCTTGTCTCGGTGTGGGTCGTGGTCTCCGATATGGATGCGGATAGGGTCTTCGATTTTCAGGATAACTGTCCTTTGTTTGCTAACCCGATGCAGGAAGACATGGACTCTGATGGTGTTGGTGATGGCTGTGATGTTGAGCCAGCCGGTGACGGTATTGTTGGAGAAACAGCCAGTGTATTCGACCCCAACGCTGGTCGCGAACTTGTAGAAGCTGAGTGTCTTGTCTGTCATCAACTAGGCGTTGCGGGTGCACCATTGTTTGGTGATGCTGCTGCCTGGGAGGCGCGTTTGGCAGCGGCAGGTGATCTGTCGGCACTCAGTCAGTCTGTGATTAACGGGCTGGGGCTGATGCCAAGGTTTGGTGATCGGTTTACCGCTGCAGAACTAGCGGATGCGACACGTTACCTTGCGGGCATTCAGCCTGATGCATCGCTTGTGGAAGACGCTAACGAACAACAGCTACTCATGGTTGACCCCGACATGGATGGTATCGAGGCAGCAGTTGACAACTGTCCAGGTGTTGCCAATGCAGATCAAGCCGATACTGACTTTGACGGCCTGGGGGATATGTGCGACGGCGATGCCGATCAGGATGGCGATGGCTTACCGATGGCATTTGATGACAACGACTTGGATTCGAATCGGATCCTTGCCGATACTGAATCCGAGCAGCCGGTTTTTTTCGAAAGTACCTCTGCACTCGGTCTTGGAGAATTAGCGCTTGTCGGTGCTGGTGACATTCCCGCTGTGGCATTGAATAACGATGAATTTGAAGCTGCTGCAATTGCATTTAACGGCACTGAAGTGACATCAGATGTTGAATTTCAGTCCGGAAGCGAGGTTTTCAGTTTGGTCTTGAGAACAACACCTGAAGGTGTGGTTGCGTGGAATCTGCCGTCTGGTATGCCGTTTCGACCGGCTCTTCGCACCTATGATCCAGCAACCGGCACATGGAATAGTTTTGTTGAAGGCTCGTCCGATCAGCTACGCAGCGCACCGTCTTTTTTCGCTGACTGTCCAGTGGATGAAAGCGTCAATTATGTTGAAGGATTGGTCAAAGGTCATCGCTGTATCCTCATGACAGTGAGTGATGGAGGACCAAATGATGCTGACGGTACTCTCGATGGCGAAATCCAGATTGTCGCCAGAATTGCAACAGACCAAAAAGCGCTGGATCTGCCCAGCCCTGTAGTGATTGCATTGAATCCTACTCGGGGTGGTGGTGTAGTGGGTTATCTTTCACTGTTGATTCTTGCCAGCTTATTGTTGCTGACAGGGTATCGAGGCCGCAGGCGGTATTTAAAACGTCAGTATTTCTTGCTTCTGTAGGCGGTAATTTAACGCCTTACATTGGTAGCGGATATTGCCGGTAGATATCCGCAATAGCTTGCATCACCTCAGCGCTCAACTCAAGTTTTGCTGCTGCAAGATTGGTTTGCAGTTGCTCGATAGTTGTAGCGCCAATGATCACTGAAGTCATAAACGGGCGTGTCATGCAAAAAGCCAGTGCCATTTGGGCTGGGTCGAGATTATTGTCGCGTGCCAGCTTAATGTATGCATTTAACGCAGGTAGGCTGTGCTCTGAGTAACGGCCCGTGAGGTTTTCATTTATAGCTCGACGCGAGCCTTCAGGTATTGTGCCATTGTCGTATTTACCGCTGAGCATGCCGGCAGCAAGTGGTGAAAATGCCAGAAGGCCAACGTCTTCATGGTGTGAGAGTTCGGCAAAGTCCAGATCAAAAATCCGGTGCATCAGGCTGTATTCATTTTGTATCGACACCACGCGAGGCAGACCGAACTGTTTGGCCATGTTGATAAATTGCATCGTGCCCCAGCAGGACTCATTAGATAAACCGACGTACCTTATTTTTCCTTCGTCAATAAGTGACTGAAGTGCTGTTAACGCGGATTTAACGTAGTCGGTTGCTTCACCTGTGTTCTGATTTGTCGGATCAAACTTCCATGTTTGTCTGAAATGATAAGTACCCCGATTAGGCCAATGCAATTGGTAAAGATCGATGTAGTCGGTTTTTAATCGCTTGAGGCTATTTTCAACGGATTTTTTGATTTTTGCAGGTGAGATATCTTTGCCGTCGTCTATCCATTTAGGGCCATTGCCTGCAACCTTTGAGGCAATCAGTATATCGTCGCGGGCCTTACTGCGTTTCAGCCATTGGCCGATGATCTCTTCGGTAAATCCTTGCGTTTCAGCAGAGAGTGGAGTGGTGGGGTAAAGCTCGGCTGTATCTATAATGTTAATGCCGTGCTCCCGCGCTAGATCAATTTGCGCAAAGGCCTCTTCGGCTGTATTTTGTGTACCCCATGTCATGCTGCCAAGGCATAGTTGGCTTACTCGCAGGTCGGTTTTGCCTAGCGTTCGGTACTGCATAAATTATTCGTTTGCCTTAACTGGATTACATAAAAATTTTTTTTCAAGATTTTTCATTCCAGGCTTTTCAATGATTGCACTCGAATTGCACTCAGAATGCCTTCGGATTTTTTTATATCTGCCCGGAATGAATTCGAATTTTACTGTTCGATTTGTTCTGTCTGTGTATTAAAAGCTGTTATATACAGTAATCTGGTCGCTTTTGGAGCGTTACCGTAAGACTTATTCGGTCTTCATTCGAATAGTGCTGCCGACACCCACTTTATTGCGTTTAAACCAACCTTGGTTAACTTCAAGTGCAAATTGCGCTGGACGTTTTGATGGAAATAACTGGTTTGGGCCAACCGGCATTTGGTGGATTTCGTTTATAACCATATCTTTGGATATGAATGCAATGGACAGTGGCAGCAATGTGTTTCGCATTGTGAAATTCAGTTGTTGCTCGTGTGGGTATACAAACAGCATGGCTTCGTCTTCTGCCAGCTTTTCGCGAAAGCTCAGCCCCATAAAGCGTTGCTGTCCTGTGCTGGCAAGTTCTGTCTTGAGTGATACACCATTAATCTCAAGTGTGACGGTTGGAAGCTTGGCTTGCGCACGAGTATCCGCCTTGGCGATACCTGCGCTTAAAAAAGTACAACCTAGAAAGACAGTGATGGCAATTGCCAGGCACACCGCAATTTTTTTTCTATCTATTGGGTTTTTATAATGAGCAGGCTGTGATTGATTCATAATACCTGGAGATCCGTTTAAGTTGAATTGATCTTAAGTCTTGGCCTCTAAACACTATTAATAATTTCACTTGTCCTAGGGTAGAGCATACGTGTCTTTGGTCTGACACCTTCCCAAACAAGAAATGCTTCAGCTGCTTGCTCAACCAGCATGCCGAATCCATTACTTGTGTTAGCAATCCCATTGTTGTGGCACCAGTTAAGAAACGGCGTTTCGCTCTGATACATCATATCGTAAGCGAGAGCGCTTGGAGCAAACGCGCTCACAGGTACTGGTGGGCTATCACCGCCAAACCCCATGCTAGTGGCATTGATTATCAAATCGAATGCACCTTTATCCGACAGCTCGTCGTAGTTGCCGGCTGAGACGTTACCCAATAGGCTGAAATCATCGGCCAGCTTTTTTGCCTTATCAACTGTTCTGTTAGTGATGACAAGCTCGCTAGGACGCTGTTCAAGAAATGGCTCAAGTATGCCGCGCACGGCACCGCCTGCACCAAGTACTAAAATACGTGCACCTTCGATACTGCAGTGCTTATTGCGTTTTAAGTCAGCCAACAAGCCAATACCATCGGTGTTATAGCCAACGATCGATCCATCTGGATGCATATGGAGGGTATTGACGGCTTGTGCCAATTCAGCGCGGCGATGCAACCTGTCGCAAACCGCAGCGGCTTGCTCTTTAAAAGGCGAGGTGATGTTGCACCCTTTGCCACCCACCTCACGCCAGTGTTTAACAGTGTCAATAAAAGTGTCAGGATCAGCTTCGGTGCGTGTGTATTCGATGCGTCTTTGGGTGTGTTCTCCAAACATATGATGAATGGCTGGAGATAGACTGTGGGCAACGGGGCGCCCTATAACGGTATAACGGTTTATCACGTTTTCTACGGGATTAAAATATCAGATTTGGGAATGCGTCTTTGCAACAGATAGTATTTAACTTCATTGACTCTGCGCTCGGTAAGCCAATTGTCATCGATTTCTGCTTCAGACGGGTTATCAACAATGAGCAGTTTTCCACCGTTACAATTCTGATAAGCACTAACCAGTAAATCAATCTTACTAAGGCTTGTTCCTTTAACGGCCGCTGATTTAGTTCGAAATTCTACGCCAGTCTGAACGGCTTCCTGGCCTGTGGGTGTGCAGGCGTCATTGGGTGCGACAAATGCAAGGTCGACCGCTCTTACTGAATTTTTGCGTTTCTTGACTAAGGTTGTATTCAGGCCGTTATTTCGTTTTGGTCTGTCTCTTTTGTTATCAGAATCATTGTCCTCGGCCTCCTCAGCAGGTGCTTGCATATCCGCATCACTGTCTGCGCGTTCGCGTTGTGCCTGGCGTGCTTTGTCTTCCGAGTCATCTTTAAGTTTGTTTTCGTCTTCGGGTAATCCCTCTGCGTCCAGATCGTTAATGGTCAAACCGTTAACTTCCACATCGTTTATTGCTGATCGCTCCTCCACTATCTTGCTTTGTGGAAACTCTTCAGCATTCTCATCGTCTGGTGCAACATCGTCTTCCTGAGCTGTCTCTTCTTCGTCGACGGCTACTTCGTCTTCGCCTGCTTGTGCACTCAGTTCTGCCTCAGAGAGTTCTCTGAGTTCACGTGCTCTTAAAACTCGATCTGAAGCTGCTACAGTGAGCTCAGCTTCTGCAGCTGGATCGTCTTTTCTGTCCATATAGGCGGTGGAGGACACGGTGAACCCATCCAAAAGGCCATCAGTGGAAGAAATCCCATATTTGATCGCCATCCACAGGCCTACTGAACCTGTAAACATGACCAATATCGCTATTGTTTTTTCTGACATGGTATTTCCTCACCATCGGCGAGATCGGCGTTGAGAACAACCGTATAAACTGTGAAAATAGGATTATTCCCCCGGACATTCTAACTGCTTGGCCTGTCCCGGTAACATGAGCTCTACGATAGGTGTCCGTATTTGTGACAAAAATGACTCAATTTGGTACTAAAGCCTCATTTCCAGCCAGCCGACCGCGGCGAATGCGGCGAGATGTATTCAGCCGTAATCTGATGCGAGAGCATGCGCTATTGGCCAGTGATCTTATTCAGCCCTATTTTGTTATTGATGGCGAAGGGCCTTCTCAACCAGTTCCTTCCCTGGCGGGTGTTAACCGGCTAACTATACCTCAATTACTCGATGAGGCTGCTAAAGTGTACGCACATGGCGTGCCTATGATCGTTTTGTTTCCCGTCACCCAGGATTCGGCTAAAACTGAGGACTGTTCAGGTGCTTATGATCCCGATGGATTAGTGCAGCGTGCAATACGCGCGCTTAAGCAAGCTCTGCCCGAGTTGGGTGTGATGACGGACATTGCGCTGGATCCGTATTCACCTCATGGCCACGATGGGTTGATGGACGGCACTGGCTACATCATGAACGATGAAACGACCGAAGTACTGGTAAAACAGGCGCTGTCGCACGCCGCTGCCGGGGCAGATGTGCTTGGTCCATCGGATATGATGGATGGCCGAATCGGCGCTATCCGTGAGGCATTGGAAGCAAATGGACATATTCATACCCGCATTCTGAGCTATGCGGCCAAATACGCATCAAGCTTTTATGGCCCATTCAGGGATGCTGTTGGTGCTGCGGATGCGCTGGGGGATGCTGACAAGTACAGTTATCAGTTGGACCCTGCTAACAGCGATGAAGCCATGCACGAAGTGGCTGCCGATTTACAAGAGGGTGCAGATATGGTCATGGTTAAGCCTGCTGTACCTTATCTGGATATTGTGCATCGGACAAAACAGACTTTTGGTGTTCCAACTTTTGCTTATCACGTCAGTGGCGAATACGCCATGATCAAGGCTGCCAGTCAAAATGGCTGGTTGCAGGAACGTGCGATCGTAATGGAAACGATGTTATCTATAAAACGCGCAGGTGCAGACGGAATATTGACATACTTTGCGGCTGACATAGCAAAATGGTTAAGCGAACGTAATTAATACTGCATCTATTCATACTAGTCTTAAAAACCCAACTATTATTATTCAGTCAGTGCGTTGACACAGGGTTATTGAGTACGGTGAAAAATTCGGTTTCTAAACAGATTGCAGTGTCCGTGTTATCGGTGGCGTCGATGTCAATTGCGCTGAGCACGGGTAAAGCCCATGCTTTTGGTGATCAGTGGTATTTTGGTTTGGGTGGTGGAGCATCATTTTTGCAACCCAACCCCGATGAGCCGGGAATAAATGTATCCGAGTCCCAGGGGACGGTTGGCACAGTGATGATCGGGAAAGACATTGATGATCGTTCCAGTGCGCAGTTACAATTTTATTCTTTTGGTGAGGCTGGCCTAACCAACGCTGAAACGGTTGGCTACACAGGTGTCGATGCATCACTGCTGTACCGATTATACGATTCCCGCGATAGAGCTTTGCGACCCACCAGCAGGGCATTGACGTTATATGGTCGTTTTGCTCTGGGCACCGTACAGCGTGACACCGATATTCCATTGGGTGATAACGCCGAAGTTTACTTTGGCGCCGGTGGCGGTGCTGAAATTTTCTTCAATAGTACATTTTCAGCACGTTTTGAGGGCTTGTTTCATGATGTTGATACAACGAGCGCATCAATTGCACTGGTTGCCCGATTTGGTGGAATACGACGCGGTAACATATTGATACCAACGCCACCTCCAGTAAGCTTTCCCACACCCACACCCACACCCACACCCACACCCACACCCACTGCACCATCCAGTCAGCCGCTACCGAGCACACCTTCGGTACCTGCAGTGCCGGCTGAAAATGTGCAGGTGCCACCAGCGCCAAGTGTTGCTCGAACGATTACGCCGACTGCTGATGATACAGACGGTGATGGTGTGAGAAACACCGCCGATCAATGTGCTAATTCGACGCCTGGTTTTCCTGTGCGCGCCACGGGTTGTGCGTTGTTCGATGGCGTTTTGAGTGGTGTGAAGTTTATGCCTGGCTCCGCAACATTGTTTGCTGAGTCATTTGCTCAACTCGACTTTCTTGCAGATGTTCTGGCTCAGTACCCAAATGCCAACGTGACTTTGGCAGCGCATTCTGACAATTCGGGTACGGTGAGGGATCAGGCAATTCTGACGCGTGCAAGGCTTAAGGCAGTGGGTACGTATCTGGTGCAGCGCGGAGTTCGATCCAAGCGTTTGGTATTGCGCTCCTTTGGCGGAGAGCGTCCTTTGTACGACAATAGTGTGCAGGCGGGTAGGGATGCGAACAATCGTATAGAGGTCTTTGAATACCAAACCCAATAGTGGATTGGACATACGTGTTTTTTGGCGTGATGTTCCGTTTTGGTTTGCATTGCTGGCTGGCCCTGTCTGTTGGTTGATTTTGCTGACGTTGGGCCTGACCAGACGTAGTGGTTCTGTCGACATTCTTCTCTTACTGCAGCTGGTTGTTTTAATGCCTGTGCTCGAAGAGATCGTTTTCCGTGGCGGCTTGCAGAGCATGCTCCTTGATAAGTCTGTATTTGCAAAAAGTTTGCTTGGAATTTCGCTAGCTAATTTGCTGGCGTCGGCTGTGTTCGCAGCCATGCATCTTTTTAATCAGCCACCGCTCTGGGCCGCTCTGGTTTTCGTGCCGTCTTTAGTATTCGGATGGGCTCGTGATCGTTTCGATTCGATTATTTCTTCGATTATTTTGCACTGTGTATATAACGCTGGCTTTGTTTTATTGTTTGTTAATTTGAGCGGATAACGCTTAACACCTTTGTACCTGGGATGTTCCTCACGCCTTTGTGAGCCGGCTATTTCAGTATAATTTTCTATCAGCTCAAGGCCTGGTTAAGGTCGTCTATCAAATCATCAATGCTTTCTATACCTACCGCCAGGCGCAACAGGTTTTCTGGAACCCTTGTTTCAGGCGGCTCAACACTGTGACGATGCTCTATCAAGGTCTCGGTCCCGCCCAATGAGGTAGCACTAACTATAAGCTGCAGGCGGCCAGCAACTTTAAGAGCTGCACTTTTTTCACCTTGTACCTTGAAGGAAAGTAAAGCACCGAAACCGTCTTGCATTTGCTCTACCGCTATTTTATGGCCAGGGTGATCGGCTAGACCCGGATATAAAACGTGCTCTACGCGTGAGTGGTTTTGTAGAAATTCGGCAATGGCCTGACAGTTTTGTGTTGCTCGCTCTACGCGCAGGTAAAGTGTGCGCATGCCTCGTAACAAGAGCCATGCATCAAACGGACTGATCACTGCACCGGCACCATGCCGTTCTTTGGCGATCCGTTGCCAAAGTGGATGATATTCTTTTGTCACAACAGCACCGGCAAGAAGATCACTGTGACCGTTTAAAAATTTTGTTGCTGAGTGCACAACCAGGTCCGCACCAAGGTCCAGCGGTTGAGTGTGCACAGGTGTTGGTGTTGTGTTGTCGACAACAAGCATGGCATTAACGCTTTTAGCAATCTCGGCGGCAGCTTTGATATCAGTAACCTGCATCATTGGGTTGGCAGGTGTTTCTACCCAGACCATGTCTGTGCGGCTTTTGCCCTGTAAAGCTGCATCGATACTGTCGGTGTTGCCGGTTTCGTAGTAGCTAATTTTGATATCAGCTCGATCACAGTAGTCGCGAGACCAGCTATACACACCCCAGTACATTGAATCCGGTAGCACCACATGTGCACCGCTACCAAGTGAGTAAAACACACTGGCTATGGCGGCCATGCCCGATGCAAACAGGAGCGCTTCATCACCGTGTTCAAGTTCTGCCAACACGCGTTCAGCTTGTATAAAGGTTGGGTTGTTGTCGCGAGCATAGATGTTTGAGTCATCCAATGGCCTATAGCGGTTGTCGCGAGCATAGGTTGTTGATGTGTTGATTGGTGGCGTAATAGCACCCGTGTGGGGATCTAGAAAGTCATCTGCCTTGGCAGCGATCGTGGCAGGGGAAG
>CALHRQ010000245.1 GCA_938038175.1 uncultured Granulosicoccaceae bacterium
TTGTTGGTGAAGACTTTGCCAACATGTGGACATCCGCGCTGGCATTCTGTCAGGAGCGTTTTTCCGGTAAGCGTGCGACATTTAAAAATGAACCATCCGGTGGTTTAGGTTGCTTCACACCAGACAGCTTTCCGGTGTTTGATCGCTTTCGTGAAAACGTGCATGTCATTGCGGACAGCAATCATGGTTACAAAATGATTGGTGTTGGTCATCTGGTTGCTGAGGAGATCATGGGTAAGCAACAGACACTGCTTGAGCCATTCAGATTCTCACGCTATCCAGAAGGTAAATTGCACCCAGTAAGTAGCAGCCCTTATCCTTGGAGTTAAGTGCTATTACACTTGAGTTTGAGTCGAGTTGTACCGCTACCTTGCGTCCATTATCCAGTCGCAGGGTAGCGCTTTTTTTGGTAGGCACCATCCCAGGCCAGGCTGACAGCCTCAGCCAACACGAATCAGTCGGTTTTCATGGCATACTCTAGCCCATGATGATTCAACGTAATTTTGAAACGACAGATCACTACGCCAATGGCGTGTGCGTTGGTCTAATTGTTCTTCAGACAGATGAGGTAATGGAAGAGGAGCTGCGTAACTGGCTACCCACCCAAACGCGTCTCTTTCACACACGTATTGCCAGTGGCGCTGATGTTACAACGGAAACTTTATTGGCAATGCGGGATAAAATTCCTGAAGTAACAGCCATGCTACCACCAAGCGCGCCGATCAGCGTCGTTGCCTATGGCTGCACATCCGGCACGACACTTATTGGTGAAGACACCGTCCGAGAATTGATACAACAGGTTTTACCCAATGCCCTCGTAACCAACCCATTAACGGCAGTAAAGGCAAAACTTGCGGATTTAGATGCTAAAAAGATTGGCATTCTTACACCCTACTTGCCAGAAGTAACTAACGAGATGACAGCACATTTGCAGTCGCATGGTTTCAATATTGTTTCAGCGGCCTCATTTTATGAAAAGCAAGAAGCAACAGTATGCCGAATTGATGAGCAATCTATATCTGCAGCACTCAAAGAGATTGCAGCTCAAGAAAAGTGTGATGCATTATTTGCATCCTGCACCAACTTACGAACCTACCATTTTATTGACAGGATAAGCCATGATCTTGGTATACCAGTGATATCCAGTAATTCAGCCTTGGCCTGGCATATTGGTCAACTAAGCGGTAACACATCTAACAATTAAAACAACTAAGCATCAAATCGACTAAGAATCATGTCGACTAAGAATTAAATCAATCAAGAGAAAGTAGCTAAGCGAAGACAGGCAAGAGAATAAAAAGTAAAAGTAAAAGTAAAAGTAAAAATCAACCAAGACACAAACCAGCTAACCAATAAAACAACGTAATGAGTGATACTTCAACACAAATCCCAAAACCACTCAAAGGCATTAAGGTTGTCGAGCTAGCTCGGATTCTCGCTGGCCCCTGGGCAGGACAAACACTGGCTGACCTTGGCGCTGAGGTTATTAAAATTGAAAGCCCAATGGGTGACGATACGCGTCAATGCGGACCGCCGAACATCCAGACTGACAAAGAAGAATGTGCGGCCTATTTTCATTCCTGTAACCGCGGCAAGCATTCTGTTGTTGCCAACTTGAAAAACGATCAAGATCTTGCAGCTGTTAAAGACTTGATTAAAGAGGCTGATATATTTATCGAAAATTTTAAAGTAGGCGGCTTAAAGCAGTTCGGACTTGACTACCCATCTCTGCAGACTATTAACGCCGGGCTTGTATACTGCTCCATAACAGGCTTTGGACAAACTGGCCCTTATGCGCATCGAGCCGGTTATGATTTTATGATCCAGGGCATGAGTGGCATTATGGACCTTACCGGTGAACCACACCGTGACCCACAAAAAATCGGTGTAGCGTTTGCTGATATATTCACCGCACTCTACAGCGTTATTGCAATACAAGCTGCTTTACGCGAACGTGATATCACAGGCAAAGGCCAGCACTTGGATATGGCCTTGTTTGACTGTATGACTAGCGTTTTGGCCAACCAATCCATGAACTACATCGCCAGCGGCAAAACACCAAAGCGCATGGGCAATATGCACCCTAATATCTGCCCATACGAAACAGTACCCGTTAGCGATGGCTACATTATAGTTGCCACAGGGAATGATCAGCAGTTTGCACGGCTGTGTGATTGCCTTGGAATTTCTGCAATAATCAACGACACACGCTTTGCTGACAACGCATCAAGAGTAGGTTCTCGCCCGGTGCTCATGAAGATTATCAGTGAGGAGACAAAAAAATGGAGTAAGGAAGATTTGCTCAACGCACTGGAAGAAGCTGTCGTGCCTTCCGGTCCTATCAATACTATTGAAGATGTTTTTAACGACCCGCAATTTATTGCACGCGAGATGCAGGTAACCATTGATGGAGTTAGCGGGGTGAGAACACCTATAAAGATGCACAATAAAAACCTTTGTGCTGACAGCCCTTCTCCTGCGCTAGGCGAGCACACACATTTACATTTGAATAACGAGTGAATACTGACTCACTTAGCCACTGGTGAAAGCATCAAAATACTCCTGCTCTTCGTCAATGGTTTTTTACGTTTTTCCACTCAATCATTCAGAACGTTTGTAAGCGACACAACATAAATTACAATACTCCAATTTCTAAACGCTACATCTGCAAAAGCACCACCCGACACCATTGTCAAACAGCGAAAGAAACATGTTGGCATATATTTTGACTACTATCGCTATTGGATTCGATTTTTAGGAAGAGGCTTGAGAAAGAGATACATAGCGATTACATGTTTGGCCGTTTCTCCGTATTTGCTATCGTGCAATTCCTCGGATCGAGTCAGATCCGAGGATATTGTATTAGTTCTTACGGCAGCTGTTCTGGATAATAATGTCAGCTTGGAGGCGTCTCTAAGGCAACGCTTGAGTGACAGTATCGTTGTTGATGTATCGCTGGATAGTGAAGACAAGCTCTACATTGAGAACAAAGATAGTTCGGAATCCATTAATCTGGCCGATGATGGGGAATTGAATTACAGCGGAAGTATTACACAGAATATAGGTTATGATGTTCGTCTTGTATTTAATAAAACCACAACTGATGAAGTGCTTTCTACGAAAATCGATATACCTTTTTTTTACCGATCACTAACGTCTAATCCAGGATCTGAGTTCAGGTCAAGTGAAAACTTAATAAGCTTAAATTGGATCGTAGACTCGTTAGATGGGGCAACTGCACCCAGTGTCGGACGGCTTAACAGCAGCATAATGGGTTGTGTAGATAACCTTGATACGCAGATAGATGTTAGTGGCGTGAGACAATCGAGCGAAATTGCCGCTCTAAATAGGGAAAGTATCCTTGAGCAAACATCCATAGTTTCATCTGATCAAATAGCTTATCTTGTAAATGACGATGTTCCAAGTACAATCCAATATTGCGATTTTGAGATTTCTTTAGCGTCGAACTGGTTCGTTAGGTGGGATGGCAGTCAGCCACCGACGGGTGTAGCTGGGCCAGTGTGGATTTCACCGGATAGTAAATTTGGTAATGGCGATGTTCCAGGTGATGATCCTAACTTTGGGATCACTGTTAATGCTAATCCAACGTCTGTACGAATTTTTTATTGATGTTGTTCGGTGATCTTGTCGCTTAGCGGCACCTTTGCCTGATCGCAGTGCTCGCAGGGGCAAGCCACGCCAAGCGTGTGATTGGTTTCGATTCTGGGTAAATAAGCTGGAAGTCGACGACGGCCACGTTTTATGAGATGACTACCCTTTTTACTTTCAATAACCGGGAAACTTCGACCTTACTTGCTCAGACGCAGTAACAATGCACCAAGCAAAGTAGTCATTGTGGAAAATACCTTAATAATATCCAACCGCTCTTTCAAAAAGAACACTCCTATCAGCAAGGCAAACACAATACTGCTCTCCCGTAATGCGGTTACAAGCGCTATCGGTGCTTGTGTAAACGCCCACACCACTAACGAATAGGCTGTAAATGACGCCAACCCCCCAGTTAAAAAGAGTTTTCGATCTCTTGTTAATAGCTTTTTGAATATATCGGGACGAACTTTAAGTACATACAGACTCATAAGAACACCATTGCCAATACTCAACCAGGCATAAAATCCAAGAGCTGTCCCAGCCAGGCGTGCTCCCAACCCATCTACAAGCGAGTAAGATGCGATAAAACAACCTGTTATCAACGCAAAGCTAGCGGCTTTGGGATTACGCTGGCCATCAGTGCGGCGAATCAGACTCAGGCTTAAGATGCCAACACCAATGATAAGCACTGCAGCCAGCTGGATTCGGCTAAGTGCTACGCCAAGAAATAATATGGAAAACGCTGTTACAAGCAGTGGCGCAGTGCCGCGAGCAATCGGGTAAACCTGAGTCAGATCACCTAATTTATAAGAGTGAAGTAGAAAAAATTGATAGCCCGCATGCAAAACAAGCCCTGCAATAATATATGGATAGCTTTCGCTTGCTGGAATCGGCACAAATGGCAAACAAATCAAAGCAAATGGTATGTGACCGATTATGACTG
Organism: uncultured Granulosicoccaceae bacterium; assembly: GCA_938038175.1. GTDB lineage: Bacteria > Pseudomonadota > Gammaproteobacteria > Granulosicoccales > Granulosicoccaceae > Granulosicoccus. Next base: position 4,553 of record CALHRQ010000245.1, read on the forward strand.
CGCTCATTCCCAGTGTTTTATCTGCACCACTTTTGACCAGAGCATTCCAGCAAGCATGCAATAGAGCCGCACCCAATACAGCGAAAAAAACGCTCAATGACATATCAGGATTATATCTACACGGTATTGCGATAGCTTAGCAAGTATATTGGTCTTATTCTGTATTTGTCTGTTTCTAAGATGACCACTGCGGTTGTCTTTTCTCCAAAAAAGCGGCAGTCCCCTCACGACCATCATGTGACTCTCGCATATCAGCTATGAGTTCAACAGTCTGCTGAATGGTTGTATCATCGGGCTGGCAGCCGGATACACGGAAAACAGCCTCTTTGGCATGGCGAACTGCATTAGGAGAATTTGCAGTTAATGTAGCCGCTGTAGCGGCAATTTTTTCATCAAGCAATTGCTCAGAAACAACACTGTGCAACAGCCCAATCCTGTGCGCCTCGTTTGCATCGATTCGCTCACCGGTTAAAAACAAATGCCTTGCATGGCGTGCACCGATGGCTTGGATAACATATGGTGATATCGTGCCTGGCACCAAGCCGATCTTAACTTCACTAAAAGAAAATACCGCTTTTGTCGAGCCTATTGCAATATCACAACAGCAGACTAAACCAACGCCACCGCCAAATGCTGCACCCTGTACTTTTGCAACAGTTGGCTTTGGCAAGCTATTGAGGGTTTTCAAAAGCTGTGCTAAACGCCCCGCATCATCAATGTTTTCTGCGCGTGTGTTCTTACCCATACGCTGCATATAATTAATATCTGCCCCGGCAGAAAAGTGTTTACCCGTGCCCGCTAAAACGACAACACGTACCGCAGGATTAGCACCTATTTCATCAAGTGTGTTGGTCAAGCGTATTATTTGCTCTTCATCGAAGGCGTTTAGCACATCCGGGCGATTCATTGCGACAGTCATCACACCAGAATCTGATAGATTCGTAAGCAGCTCATCGCTCATTGCGTTCTCGTTAATCACCTATACGGCATTTGATAATACCATTCATTCCAGACGTCCATATCATCCTACGGCACCGCCACTGTCCATCCCGGCCGAACACTGCCGTTGGTATCGCCGGGCTCTTCGTCATCTTCAAACAGGTAAAGCGGCATGCCGTCATAGGCCCATTGTGCGTTACCATCGTCACGCATAAAAACACTTAGCCTATCAAAGCTGGCAGAACCCATATCAGCATAAACTGGTGGCCAGGTAACAGCACAGGTATCGTTACAAGCAGATTGGTCAGTGTTGTCACCATCAAAAAAATAGAGTGTGCGCCCATCAACTGCTGAACGGTTTAACGGATTAGCATCTGCGCCAATCAATGAACCCGACACCACCAAGGTTTCACCAAATGATGTGTCGCCACTGGTTATCGGATCGGGTCTTGTGACAAACCAAACATCATCAATGCTATTACCGTTTGTTTCGCCTTCGACATTATCGCCAATATAAAAATACAGTGGGTAGCCTTTAAACGTCCATTGGTTAAGGCCATCGCCTCGTGCCATCACATCGAATTGCCCACTGACACCCACGAAAGAAAAATCAGTGGTATGCGGAGGCCACTGCTCTTCGCAGGCCGCATCACAATTAAACGTGTTGGGATCTCCATCAGTAAGAATGTATAGCGTTCTATTATTATTTTCTTCGCCACCTGTAAACACAAGACCGATACTCGAGTCGCCAGCCCGTGGGACCAGGTTAATACCAGGAGAAGCCATACTACCTTGTATGCCACCCACTAATCCGCTATCCAGGGCACCACCTTCTCCTAGCACAGTATCAATATCTGTTGGTAGAGAACCATCTTCTATGTTACCCAGTACCATTTCTAAAGAGTCGTCACCATTACTGCTGCAAGCGGATAGAGCAACAGCAGTACCAAGCAACAGGCTTTTTAGCAAACCAGCTTTGTTTAAAGCAGAGCTTTTCAAGAGAAGGTTGGTTTTGATCCCTTTTATTGAATCCGACTGGATGGAATAATTCTTAGGTGTACTCATTAGATTTCTCCGGCATGGCGTATTAACCTGAACAAGCGCGATGAGTCTGCTGAGGTGACAAACCAACCGCCTTTAATTGGGATTATATTCCCAATTTTAATTTATACAAGTGTTAATTGCTTACCAATGGGATAATCAGGGTCGTTTCCACGCAAAGTGTCGGTGATCAGTGGGCCAATCCACACGTGAATCGACGCTAACATGACGCTCAACCAGGTCGCTGATATCTTCAACCGACTGCACAGCATCCATATGCCCACCCAACGCTTCATAATCGCTGCGCCGCAACGTGAACTCGATTGGCGCTACAAGTGCTGGTGTGGGTACATAACCAAAAGCGTGACTCGGCATCTGCATAACATCAACCATGACAGTAATTCCACCACCTGGCCAAACATACGCTGGCGCACCACCACACGTTACCTGTGTCAACATCTGCCCTACAGAGCGTGTTAGCCCAACGGGATTTTCAGTGACGCCAGCGCGCAAGGAACCGCCAGCCCCTCCCATAAATAATACCGAGCACAAGGACGGCTCGCAGTTCTCTGCAATACGTTCGACCGAAACCTTCAAAGCATCCGGTAGTGGCTTGCTACAAGGTTGCAAATTATCATCAAGTTCAAAATAAGCCCATTGCTCACCCGTGGTTGAAACCATCAACAAGCGTAGACCGGCTTTGGCCACGTTCTCTTTAAACGGGTCGAGGATAGAAAGCGGGTCGTCTATATCAGTGCCGCCCCAGCCAGATCCAGGTTCTGCAACTTGAAAGTACCGTCCAGGTGTGGATTTTCTGCCTCGAACTTTTATACCCGTTGGCTGCATACCAAGCAATTTGCCCGCTTGATGTTCTGAAAGCACACCAGTGATGTGATCATCTACAACGACAACTTCATCAACGTGCGGTTTCCACTGCGTGGCAAACATACCAATTGTTGCTGACCCACATCCCACACGCATGCGCTGTTCTTTGATGCCGTTGACAATCGGTGCCTGACCAGCCTGCACAGTGAGTTGTGCACCGTTCTCTATCTGCATGTCAACCGGCTCACGGTTACACAGTTTCAATAACGATTCGCAGGTAATCCTGCCCTCTTTTTTAGAACCACCGGTTAGATGATTAACCCCGCCAAGCGATAGCATCTGCGAACCATACTCACCAGTCATGACATGTCCGATAGCTTCACCTTCTACGTGCACCAGCGCCTGCTCGGGCCCTATATGCCGGTCGGTATCAATCTTTACCTTGGTACCGCAATAACTAAAGATGCCTTCAGTCACCACCGTGACCATGTCAACATCATCGTATTGCTGGCTCACTATAAAAGGGGCAGGCTTGTAATCGGGGTACGTTGTGCCAGCACCAATCGCAGTCACAAAAGATTTTTTATCGGACAACAAAGACCCATTCCAGGCAGAGACGCCATCTTTAGGCACAAACGATACAACATCACCCGCATCGAGTTCACGCTGTTGCATAATCGTCAAAGGATCGACTCGCACCAGCTCTCCGCCGTCATTAGCATAGCGATCGCATGCACCAGAGCGGCCATCTTTTATGTAACACAGTACCGGGCAGGCATCACAGCGAATTTTGCCGTTGGACTCGATGTCAACTTTGGTTCTTACCATTATTGCAGAGCCTCTTCAGAAGCGCGGATCGCCTGCAGTACTTTATCTGGCGTCGCAGGTAATTCGCGCACACGCGCACCACAAGCATGTTCAATCGCATTGATTATGCTGGGTGCTGTTGGAATGAGTACATGTTCTCCCAGACCTTTGGCACCAAATGGGCCGTGCGGATCTTCAACCTCAATAATTATTGAATTGATCGGAGGAACATCACCCACAGTTGGAGTGAGATAGTCATGCAGATTTTCAGTACGGCCAGGAATAAATTCTTCCATTAAAGCCAGACCAATACCTTGCGCGATGCCACCATGAATCTGCCCTTCTACCATACTCGGGTTTATGGCTTTACCAACATCGTGAGCCGCAACAAACTGCTCCAGCGTGACACAGCCAAGCTCTGTATCGACTGATACCTCCACCATATGTGCAGCGTATCCAAACATAGCGTAGGGGTTTCCCTGGCCGTTTTTATCCAGCGCTTTTGTCGGTGGGTCGTAACTCTCAGCCGCTACAAACACATAACCATCTTCATTAGCTTGTTGTTCGCCCAAATTGATACGCTGCGCTGGTTGAGAGGCAGGTTTTATCTCAATACTGCCATCAGCAATTAAAATTTCACTGTCTTCAGAGCAATTAGACATTCGCAGTATTTGATTACGAAGTGCAAGACCCGTTAGCCTGGCCGCATTTCCAGAGACAAAGGTCTGCCGAGAGGCGGACGTTTTTCCGGCATCAGGTGTAATATCGGTATCAGCACCAAGTAAAGTGATGCTATTAGCTGAGACACCAAGCGCTGTTGCAAAGATTTGCGCAATAACGGTGTTGGCACCTTGCCCTATATCCACTGCACCTTGATGCAAATACACAACCCCCTCTTTACTTATACCTGCTTTAATACAAGACGGGTTTGGTAAGGATGTATTGCCACAGCCATACCAGCCACTGGCAATGCCAACACCACGTCGAAGCGCTGAGCCAGTCTCTTGTTGCTCACTGTTAAATGCTTTGGCAGCTTGAAGCGCTGCAAGCCAAAATGGTTTTAGCGCTTGCAGACATTCACGAATACCAACACCTCCTTCAAATACTTGGCCAGTAACGGTTGGTACATTATTTTCAAGTGCGTTAATTAATCTGAATTCGAGTTTGTCTATACCAAGCTTGTTCGCAAGTTGATCAAAAGCCGCTTCCTGCGCAATCGCCGCCTGTGGTACACCAAAACCACGAAATGCACCGGATGGTGCAGTATGCGTATGCACAGCACGTGCGTTGGCATAATAGTTTGCAATTGCATAAGGGCCACTGGCATGTACCGGTACCCGGTTTGCAACCGTGGGGCCCCATGATGCATATGCGCCCGTGTTGAAATCGCCTTCGAAGCGCATGGCCGAAATTTTACCATTGCGCTCAGCAGAGACAGATACTGTGATGTTTGCGGGGTGTCGTTTGGTAGTGGATTGCATCGATTCTGTACGCGAATAAACAATACGAACAGGTTTCTTTAAATGGAAAGCCGCCAACGCAATAAAAGGTTGGTAAGAGAGATCCAGTTTCGACCCAAATCCACCACCTGTGGCGCTGGGTTTAATAATAACGTCGTCATCCGCTATCGCTAATATGCGTGCAAGGCTGGCACGATTCATATACGGTGCCTGTGTACAACCATGAATACTTAAACGCTGACTCTCATAAACAGCAAAACCAGCTTCAGGCTCAATATAGGCGTGTTCGATAAACCCAGTTTTAATGGAATCTGTCACTGACACCAGTGCAGCATCAAGTGTCGCGTCAGCATCACCGCAACGAACAAGCCCCTCACACATAATGTTGGCATCACGATCCAAATGCACCAATGTGGCGCTTGAAGCCAGTGCTTTGTCTTGCGTTAAATGTGCGTCAAGCTCCTCCCATTGGATCGGTAGCTCTGCCGGATTTAAACTAGCAATACTGTTAGGATCTCCAACCACCAAACACACGGCTTCACCTTTAAACCGCGCAACCGTTTCTGCAAATACGGGTTGATCTTCAAAGCCAGGAATTACGCCATGCGTATTTTCACCCGGAACATGTTGAGCTGTGAGGATGGATTCGATACCTGGATGGCTTTTGATAAACGCATCAAGATCGCCAAAAGTAAAACGCGCATGATGGAACGGTGATCGTATAGGCATGCAAACCAACGCATCTGCCGGTGCAACATCATCACCAAAGAGCTCCATTCCTGATATTTTTTGCGGGCCATCCAAACGCACTATCGACGCACCAACCTGCCCGCTTAAGGGCTCTGCAGTTGAATCGAACGGATGTGTTGTCAGAGGATCTGCCGGGAACTGATGCGCTTGCATTATGGCGTCGATTATTTTCCGATAACCTGTGCAGCGGCATAGCACACCGCCAATTGCATCCTTAACTTGTTGTTCACTCGGCATTGCCTGATTTTTTAACAGTGCAACTGCAGAGAGCATCATGCCCGGTGTACAGATGCCACATTGTGCAGCGCCATGATGTAAAAAAGCTCTGGACAATTGCCTTGCAATGGGATGGTTTTCTGCAAGCCCGGCAGCAGTTGTCACTTTTTTTGATTGGCATTGACTGATGGCGCACAAACAGGCACAAACTGGTTCATCATCTAAAAGTACGGTGCAGGCACCACAATCCCCGGCGTTGCAGCCGACTTTGACATCGCGGGCATCACATGTTTTTCGCAGGCAATCAGACAGCCGTGCCGTTGGCACTGCACAAATACTGGTTGGAACGCCATTTAAATCAATATTGAAAGTTGATTGGTCATTGGAAACCTCATGCATGGTGTAAATCCTGTGCAAGCGATAAAAATGCACGTCGTAAAATGACAGCGGTTGCATCCAGCCGATATTGAGCACTGCCACGTACATCATCAATCGGTGATAACACGCTTAATTGAGCTGGTGTAATCAAGTTATCAAGCAGCGGTTTCGTCAGAGTTTTCCCAAGCAAATGAGATTCTAATTCTGACAAGCGTTTTGCAACCGCAGAGCAGGCACCAACAGCGATCGCGACTTTTTTAACTCGCTGCGCATCGTCTAGCTCCAACACGACAGCCAGCATGACAATGGAGATAACAAGATAACTGCGCGAACCTAGTTTTTTAAAAATAGCGCCAGTGTTTGCGACTAGATCGGGTATGTGTATCTCGGTAAGTAACTCATCATGGCGCAATGCAGTTTGCCTTACACCGCACAGAAACTCCTGCAGTGGCAGGATACGGCTGGAGGCACTAGATTCAAGTTTGACTTCAGCATCAAGTGCCAGTAAACCGGGCACGCCATCAGCAGCAGGAGATGCGTTGCAAATATTCCCAACAAGTGTTGCCTTGTTCTGAATTTGTATGGAACCAACATCTTTGGCAGCTTGCTTTAAACAATCAAACATCGCCGGCAATTCACTGTCCATCAGCTGACGCCATGTCACCGCTGCACCTATTCGCCAAACGCCATCGTGCAAGTTGATGTGAGCCAGCTCTTCAATACGCGTTACATCCAGAACCTGTTCAGGCGCTTGACCTTCACCCAAAGCCGGATAGAAATCGGTACCTCCTGCTAGTACCTGTAAGTTGCTTTTATTCAATAACGCCAGCGCTGTATCGAGCGTCAAGTTAGTGTTGCTCATCACTCAACGCAAACCATCTTTACCTAATGCATCTTCATGAGTCAGACCACCAACACGTGGCAATGGCCTGCCTGAGTCAGTGACTGCAACGGCAACCATTATTTCATTAGCACGCGGTGCATCATTCACGCGCACTTCCATGCCATCAAAATGTGAGCGCACATAAGCTGCTTCCTTGTGCCCGAGCGGCACATCGAGTGGTTGCCCCATAGAGCCCATTTTTTTATTGGACGCCACAAGCGCAGCACCTTTTTCAACGGCTGCGCGCAATGGTTTACCCAAACGCGGATGCAAAATGGCAGCTGCATGTTCAAGCTCACCATTTTCACCCACCATAGCAGCCTTGCCATAGCTTTGTGCATCAGCCGGCGAGATGCCAAGTAAGTCGACGCAACGCTTGCCGAGCATAGCGCCAAGCTCTTCTCCAATCACCATCAACGATTCAAGGTCTTCTTGATATGTAGAGGCAAATGGGTTTTCAATCACCGCTACCGCCGCAGCGCGCCTGGTTGGTGGTGAAACAGCTTTACCCATTTCTGTATGGGTTTCATCAATAAACAGGACTAGCTTACGGATCCGAGCCTCACTCATACTGCATACCTTGTGTTGGATAGTAATTCGAAATGGTTAGGTATTACCATGCTATGACCTTGCAATGCCAAACGTGCACCGAGAATACGATTGCTATTTATTAGTTTTATCGCTGCACTTTTACCGGCGCTCAGCGCCTGCTGTGTTTCTGTTGCTGTAAAGGCTGACACAGCAAGTGTTACTGGCAGCTGCCCCAGATCAGAATCCTCATCAAGTTCACAAGCAGCACAGCGTTGGATCTTGTCTGGCTGATCAATGTTGACGGCATTGGCGATCATCGTAGCGGCAGCATCAGCCAT